>CAZDOS010000019.1:0-29691 GCA_964507095.1 uncultured Oscillospiraceae bacterium
ATCGGCATAAGATTAGGAGCTGTAGAAAAACTCGCGTTTTTTTACAGCTCCTTTTAGCATGCTAAAACAGTCAGGAAGAGTCCCGACAGGGGCATCGTTTTCCGTATGTACAAAAAAGCCGGCTTGAGATAAAATATGTAAAAAGGAAACAGAGCAGAAAAACAGAGGTAATCAAAGTGATATATATCGTAAGACACGGACAGACAGCGCTCAATAAATCAAGGGCTCTTCAGGGCAGGAGCGACAATCCGCTCAACGACGCCGGAAGACAGCAGGCAAGAGAGGCCGGAGAATGGATCAAAGAAAGGGGCATCACCTTTGACAGGGTCTATTCCAGCCCGCTCGTCAGGGCAGTTGAGACGGCAGCCCTTGTGTCCGGCTTTGACGATAAGGATATAGTAAGGGACGAGAGGCTCATAGAGATGGATTACGGTCCGTATGAGGGAGCTGATCTCAGAGATCCGTCACCTGAACTGAAGGAATTCTTCAGTGATTTTGTGCACAATCCCGCTCCCCGGGGAATGGAATCCCTGCAGAGCGTAGTCGACAGACAGGCAGATTTCTTCACATGGCTTGAGGGGACCGACCTTTCTGAGAATATCCTGGTCTCAACGCATGCCATTGCCATGAAGGGCGCACTTGAGTTCCTTACTCCTGAGTCCAAGGGAAGCTACTGGAAAAAGTTCATCGGAAACTGTGCCATCTATGTGACCGATTATCTAGACGGAAAATTCAGCGTCCCGTACGAGATCGAGATAGGCAAGGAAGAATAGTCCATGCCGGAATTATTAGCGAATCTCGTGCTTCTTGCCATGGAGGCGAGAGGCCTGTACATATCCATATCCCGGAGAAAATGGGACATATTCATCTATTACACCCAGATATCGAACATAGTTGCAACCATAGCAACGGTGTTGCTGCTGGTCTTCGGCGGAGTTCCCGCAGTGACCGTTATCCGCTATCTGGGAGCCGTAATGCTGCTAATGACCGCGGGTGTCACAGTATTCGTGCTGATACCTCTGGGAGGAGATCCGAAAAGCCTTCTGCTTAAAGGAAACGGAATCTATCACCACACTCTGTGCCCGATACTGTATCTGGTGCTTTATATCTTTACCGAGAGCCATCCGGGATCGGCGGCAGCACTGCTGCCGATAGCCGTCACCATGATATACGGCTTCATAATGCTGTATCTCAATTATATCGGGAAGGTGGACGGACCGTATCCGTTCTTCAGGGTGAGGAACCAGTCGGTCAAGGCTACGGTGATATGGTTCCTCGTGCTTCTTGCCGTAATATGCATCCTTTCATACGGTCTTATCTATATAGCAAAATAAAACATACTTTTCTAAAGCCGGGTCATCCCGGCTTTTAGCATGCCCGCCGTTATTGAGAATGAAATAGCCTTGTGTTAAACTGAAAACAGAAAAACGGGGAGAAAAGCATATGAAGCCCAGAGAATATCTTGAAATACTGCATGTAGCCGAAAGGCTGAAGGACACCACAAGACACTGCACCACTTCAAAGGGAAGACCGGAGAGCGTTGCGGAGCACTCGTGGCGCGTTGCTCTCATGGCCATGATGCTCAAGGATGAGTTCGTCGGTCTTGATACGGACAGATTAGTGAAGATGTGTCTCATCCATGACCTGGGTGAATGCTTTACGGGAGACATCCCGACTTTCATCAAGACGGATGATGATAGAAAACGGGAGGACATACTGCTGTCACAGTGGGTGGACACGTTCCCTGACGGCTTGAGAGACGAGATGAAGGATCTGTTCAGCGAGATGGAAGCTGGGCATACACTTGAGGCCAGGGTATACAAGGCACTTGACAAGCTGGAAGCGGTGATACAGCACAACGAATCTCCTATCAGTACCTGGGAGCCTCATGAGTACGAGCTTAACAAGACCTACGCCTTTGACAGGGTCGCCTTTTCAGAATGGCTCACGGCCCTGAGGGAAGAGATACTGAAGGATACGCTTGAAAAGATAGAGAAAGGTGAGTAGGAATGTATTTCAGAAGTAACAGGGAACGAGCTTTGGGCTCCATACGGCTCATAGTGTTTCAATTCCTGCTGTTGAGATTGCCGTTCTTCAACATGATGAAGGACTGGAACTTGGTGATGTTCATCGTATCTCTCTCGGCAGCGATATTGTCTGCTGTGTTCGGCAAGGGACTGCTCGCAAACTTCGCTTGGCTTGGCTACTTTTGTGGATATCTTGCAGGCAGAGTGTTTGAGAAGAAGAGCCTGGATCCGGGCGGCGGTACGCTGAGCAACAGCTGGATCATATGGACATTTGTGTTGCTGGTCTTCCTGGTGCTGGGGATCGTAGCTGAGATACTGGCAAAAAACAAGGACAGAAAATCACATCCTCAGAAAGAGGAACGGCATACATTGAGTGACACGGGAGAATGAAGTGGCATACAGTGAGCTTATAAAGAATTTCGAAAAGATAAGAAGCTACATGAGAGACTTCTATATCCGAGGCTTCAAGTCCAGGGAGGAGTTTTCTCAGAAGAGCCTGAGAAGCTATGATGACGAGAAGAGAAGGATAGAGTCATGGCTCTCCGACTACATGGGCTTCAGGAATTCAAGGGACGGCAAGGTCGTCTTTATTTCCGTTGACTCAAGGCTCTCAAGGCATAACCCTCTTTACAAGGCGTGGAAGGCTAAAAGCTTCACTGACGGGGACATCTCTCTGCATTTCATGCTGATGAGCATACTGTCCTCCGGAAAGGCATACACCATATCGCAGCTGAGCGATGAGATGGACCGGATCGGCTCATCTTTCGAGGAAAGAAGGATATATGACGAGTCAACAGTCAGAAAAAAGCTCAATGAATACGAGAAGTTGGGACTAATCAAAAGGGGTAAGGACGGCAAGAGCATCACATATGCTCTCGGAGATGTCACTGAAGACGTGTCTGCCGACGCGCTCGAATTCTTCTCGGAGACAGCTCCGTGCGGAGTCATCGGGTCGTATCTTCTGGATAAGGCACAGGAACATGAGGACTATTTCCTGTTCAAGCACCATTATATCTCCCATAGCCTTGACTCCCGGATACTCTCCGAACTGCTGGATGCCATGCATAAAGGGACTTCCGTGGAGCTGGACATCCTTGGACAGAAGAGCGGAAAGAACATAAAGGCAAGGGGATTGCCTCTGAAGATATACATCAGCGTGGAGACTGGAAGGCAGTATGTCCTCCTGTATTCCTCATACAAGAACAGGCTGTATACCCACAGGATCGACGGCATACTTAAGGTCAGCCTTTCGGATGAACGGGTCGATCCGGCTAAGGCACAGAGGGCGTATCTGAAGCTGAAGGACAGCATCTGGGGCGTCTCCACGGGAAGAGGCTTCGGACGGACGGAACATGTGGAATTCACCGTTCACTATACACAGGATGAGAAATACATACTCAACAGACTGAACAGAGAAAAGAGAGGCGGTACCGTCACAGTCATTGACGAGGGCAGCGCAAGATTTTCGATAGATGTACTTGACAGCCAGGAGATGATCCCGTGGATGAGGAGCTTCTTCTGCAGGCTGTCTGATGTCAGCTTTTCGAACAGGGAGGTAGAAAACAGGTTTTTCGCGGACTTTAATGCCATGCGGGACATGTACCTTGACGGAGAGGAGGCGGGTGCAGATGATGTTCAGTGAGATATACGGAGCATATTACAAGGCAGTATCCGCCATTCTGAAACGGGCTTCGAAAGATCCGGTCAACGCTAAGGACATACGAAGGATCGCAGGGGAGAATGCCTTCCTTGAGAGCCGGGTGTACATCTATGACGCCATAAAGGATGGCAGGTGGCAACTGCTTTCTAAGGACGGCAGGACGCCTCTGAAGGTCCCTGACAGGCTGCCTCTGACGACGCTTGAAAAGCGCTGGCTCAAGGCAATATCCCTTGATCCCAGGATAGCGCTGTTTGATCTCGACACTTTACGGCTGGGAGATGTAGAGCCATTGTTCTATCCGGAGGATTTCGTGGTCTTTGACAGATACCGGGACGGAGATGACTATTCCGATCCGGAATACACAGAAAGATTCAGGACTATTCTCTCGGCAATCAAGGACGGCAGCTGGCTCAAGGTCAGAATGCGCACCAAGAGGGACAAGACCGTAACATATACGGTAAAGCCTCAGCTGCTTGAATACAGCGAGAAGGACGACAAGTTCAGGCTGTACGTGACAGGCGCAAGGAACGTGTCGTTGATCAACCTTGGAAGGATCATATCGATAGATAAGGCGGAACCGAAAGAAGAGGCCGATAACGGTCCTTTTGAGTTCAGGATAAGATACAGGGAACTGATCCTTGAGGTCAGCAATGAGAGAAACAGCCGGGAAAGGGTGCTCAACAGTTTTGCAACCTTCGAAAAGGAGGCGGAAAAGCTTCCTGACGGAAAACTGAGGATAAAGCTTAAATACCCTAAGGATGATGAGACCGAGATACTCATAAGGATCCTCTCATACGGTCCTACAGTCAGAGTGACAGGTCCCGACAGCTTCATCCGGCTTATAAAGGAGAGGCTCGAAAGACAGAGAAAACTGTTCGGGTAAGATATCTTCGCACCTTTTTTTCCGTGAAGATACGGTTTACCTTTGGGTATACTGAAGGCGGAAAACAAAGAAAGGTAAAGGATACCATGATAGAGATCAAAGGAAGATTCAATACAGCTATAGTCTATACGGATGAGCTGGAGGATAAGGCACGGGATCAGATAAGACTTGTTTGTGATACCGAGGCCTTCAAGGACAACAAGATAAGGATAATGCCTGATGTTCATGCAGGCATGGGCTGCACTATAGGCACGACAATGACCATTACGGACAAGATAGTTCCGGGAATGGTCGGAGTCGACATCGGCTGCGGCATGGAGACCGTAAAGATCGCCGAGAAGGAGATGGATTTCCGGCATCTGGACAGGATCATAAGGAAGAACATACCTTCAGGAAGGGATATAAGGAAGAAAGCTCACAGATATGCTGATGAGATAGACCTTTCAGAGCTCAGGTGCGCAGAGCATGTCAACCTCGAGAGGGCAAAGAAGAGCATCGGCACGCTCGGAGGAGGAAACCATTTCATAGAGGTGGACGAGAACGATGAGGGCGATAAGTTCATCGTGGTCCATTCAGGATCAAGACATCTCGGCGTGGAGGTCGCAGACTATTATCAGAAACAGGGTTATCTCGCTCTCATGGGAGCTGCCGACCATCAGATAAAGGAACTCATTGAGACACTGAAGGCCGATGGAAGGTACAGGGAGATCGAGAAGGAGATAAAGAAGGCAAAGGCAGGTCTTGACATAGGGATATCCAAGGATCTCGCATATGTGGAAGGAAAGCTTTTTGACGACTATATCCATGACATGAAGATCGTCCAGCAGTTTGCCGTCCTTAACAGGAAGGCGATGATAGATACGATCCTTGTCGGGATGAGATGTACTGTCGAAGATGAATTCACGACCATCCATAACTACATTGATACTGATTCAATGATCCTCCGCAAGGGCTCTGTATCAGCAAGAAAGGGAGAAAAGCTCCTCATTCCAATGAACATGAGAGACGGAAGCCTCATATGCATTGGAAAGGGAAATGAGGACTGGAACTGCTCCGCTCCTCATGGAGCCGGAAGGCTTATGAGCAGAAAACGGGCATTTGACAGCCTTTCCATGGATGATTACGAGTCACGGATGAACGGCATATTCACGACAAGCGTGTCCAGAAAGACGCTCGATGAGGCTCCAATGGCTTACAAGAGCATGCAGAGCATCATAAACAACATCGGACCTACCGCCGAGATTGTCGAGATAATAAGACCTGTTTACAATTTCAAGGCCCGGGAGTAATACTAACGGAGAGATATTGCTTAAATCCATGATAATAAGCAAGTGAGACATCTGTTAAGATATTTAGCTTTACACAGATAAAACCGTTGAAATTCAACGGTTTTATTCTTCTTTACAAGCAGTGTTTATTCCAAACAAAAAACAGAGGACAAAGCGGATTGAAGAAAAGAGACATGTGGGATATAATCTAGGCAACACACATTAAGGAGACTTCTTATGGTCGAAGCAGTAAAAAAGGATTTTACCGAGAGGGATCTAAATTATTCCGAAAGCACTTTGGACGGAGCAAATGAAAGCCTGGGACTAGGTCTGAGTGAAGATGAGATCAGGCTTGTCGGCGGTTTTGGAGCCGGACTGGGGTGCGGAAGGCTGTGCGGAGCGTTGGCTGCTTCCATCGCCGTCATCAGTAAGCTCATGATAAAGGACAGGGCACATGCAACACCCGGATTAAAGGAAGCCTGTGCTGGATATGTTAAGCTGTTCGAGAACGAATTCGGAGGCACCGAGTGCGACGATCTGAAGGCAAGACTTGTTCCTCCGGGACAGCGATGTGTCAATATCATCTCACGAAATGCTCAGATGCTTGAAGAGTATCTGGATACTCTTGATAGGAAATGATAATCAGAAAAACTCTTTGCCGGAACTTACTTTGAAGGCAGAGTTTAAATAAAAAAACAGGAGAGTGCTTTTTGATCAAGTACGACACACTGGAGATTGCTGCGTAACCGGGAGGTTTGCTGCAGTCGTCACAGACCTCCCGCTCATATGGGCAATTGACGTTGACAATTTTCAGGAGGCTAAACAATGAAAGAAAACAATGTAAATATCCGTTTGGAAAAAAAGAGCGACTGGATAGAGACAGAAACTCTGGTGAGAGACAGCTTCTGGAACGTTTACCGTCCCGGCTGCCTTGAGCACTATTTGCTGCATATGCTGAGGAGCGATCCGGATTTCGTGCCGGAACTCGACCTGGTCATGGAAATGAACGGCAGGCTCATAGGCCAGATCGTCTTTGTGAGAGCAAAGATAGATACAGATGAGGGAAGGCAGATCCCGATACTTACCATGGGACCTGTATGCATAGCCAATGACCTCAAGAGGCAGGGCTACGGAAGACAGCTCGTAAACCATGCGCTCGGAAAGGCTGAAAAGCTTGGCTTCGGCGCCGTGTGCATAGAGGGCAATTACCGTTTCTACTCTAAATGCGGCTTCAGGCATGCGTCAGACTATGGACTGAGGTATCACGGACTGCCGGAGGGAGCAGATGCTTCCTTTTTCCTGTGCAGGATACTGAAGGACGGTTATCTCGACGGAGTCACCGGAGAGTATTCAACTCCGCAGGGCTATTTTGTGGATGAGGGTCTGGCCGAGGAATTTGACAAAGAGTTCGAGCCAAGGGAGAAGCTGAAGCTGCCGGGGCAGCTTGTCTGAACGGATAGACAGCCTTATGCCGTCGTAATGGGGCAGATGCGCTGATGAAAGGCCGTGTCCGGATGGGCACGGCCTTTTTTCATGTTATTATACGATTTTGATTGAACAGAACCGCATGTTGATATAAAATCATGTTAATAAAGATCAAAGGAGATTTGAGAGATGTTAGGACCATTATTTCTCATACTCAGTCTGATACCCGGAGTGCTCGTGTTCCTGTGGTTCAAAAAGTTCAAAGAGGATGAACTTTACAAAAAGACCTGTGATGATGTACTGAAGCAGGGACTCCTGAGCCGGTTCGTGCTCGTTGCATGCGTCCGGGTATTCTCGATACTATGGGCCCTTACAGGTCTCACCGGAAAGAACCTCTATCTGGATGAATTCATCAATGACTTCATAAAAGCAGCCTTTTTCGAAGAGCTTGTCAAGATGATGCTCACATTCAAGATCATGAAAAAGAACCAGATCAGCGTTTCCAAACTTGACCTGATTGTATTCTTCTGCATCATGGGAATGGGCTTCGGCGCTTCCGAGTCTCTCGTATATATGTTTACTACCAGTCCTCGGCAGATCCTGTTCAGGGGTCTCACGCTTGGACACGGCACATATGGCCTTATAATGGGTTCATTCTTTGCCAAATACTATGAATCCGGCAAGGAAAGCTACAAATACCGGGCTTATCTGGTACCGTTCCTCATTCACGGCTTCTATGATTTCGGACTGAGTCCGGGAGTGGCGGACATATTCGGTATTATTTCGGTGACATCAGTAGCAGTGCTCTTCGTATATCTGGTAGTAAAGCTTTTAAAGATAAACAAGCACAGGAACGAACCTGAATTCGCGACCATCATCCACTATTTCAAAGAACTTCCGGAAGAAACAAACGAAGGCAAAACTGAAACAGAAACAGAAACTGAAGCTGAAGTTGAAACTGAAGCCTGACAGCCTGCTGATAAGCTGCCTTACAGTGAACTAAAGCAAAGAAATACTCCCCGCATATGCGGGGAGTTGTTTTTGTGTTTCTGTCTTATCAGTCCGGAATGAATGTCACGAGACACTTTGCACCGTAGGTGACCTCAGAAATGTCGCCCTTTGTGAATCCGTTCTCGGAGCAGTAGAGGTAGATGTACTGTCCTTCGTATGCGTTGATCTCGCCGTTCTTTTCGAGAACTGGTCTTCCTGCCTGGGAAATGAACCTGTAGCCATCGGTGAACTCCTCATCGAATACATATACGCTCCATGTGACGCCGCCTACTGCCGAAGGCATGTTTGCAACAAATCTGTATCTTCCTGTCTCATATACAGGGATCTCCACATAACCTGCGTCTTCGAAACCGTCTTCAGGCCTTACGGCTGTTGTCGTGTAGACAGGCTCTTCTGCAGGCGAACCGTCCGGTATGAAAGTCATGCGGAAACCGGCACCCTTTGTGACCTTGTTGATGTCATCAAGAGTGAAGCTGTTCTCGGAGCAGTAAATGTAGAGATACTGACCGGCCTTGACTCTTATGACTCCGTCTCTCTCGGTGACAGGTTCTGCAGCCTGAGCGATGTATCTGACAGCGTCTTCAAACTGGCTGTCCATCAGATAAACGATCCATGATATGCCGCTGACATCCGAAGTGCCGTCAGCCTCGAACTTGTACAGTCCGTCGGCAGGAACAAGGACCTCAACATATCCGGCGTTATCGAAGCCTTCGTCAGGAGTGATCTCTCTGGTAATGAGACTTACGTCTTCGGACGGAGCCTGATTCTTCACAGTGGTCCGTGAGACATAGAGCTTTGCTCCGTCGGTCACTTCTGAGATGTCCCCAAGGCTGAAACCGTTTTCGGAGCAGCCCACATAGAAGTACTGTCCCTTTGTCGCATGAACGGTGCCGTCGCCCTCGAGAGCAGGGCTTGCAGCCTGAGAAATGTACCTGTAGCCGTCAGTGAATCTTGAATCCATGAGATATACTGTCCACTTGACATCATTCCTTCCGGAGATGTTGTTGGCCTCAAAGCGGTAATCTCCTTCGTCCCTTACAGGGATCTCGGTGAATCCGGCACGGTCAAAGCCGTCCATAGGAGTGATGGATGCGGTGACATATACAGGTTCATCAAAGGAAGAGCCTTCAGGGAGGAAGGTCACGAGGAATTCTGCACCCTTGGTCACGTTCTTTACATCATTGATGGTAAAGCCGTTCTCGGAACAGCGTACGTAGATATACTGTCCTGCTTCGACCTTGATCACACCGTCTCTTTCCGTTACCGGGGTCGAAGCCTGTGAAATGTATCTGAAGCCGTCTTCAAATTTCTCATTCATGAGATATACTTCCCAGGTGACTCCGCCGGCCTCTGAAGCGTCATTTGCCTCAAACTTGTATTTGCCGTTTTCGGTCACGGCTATTTCGGTAAAGCCTGCATCATCGAAGCCGTCCTCAGGCTTGATGGATACCGCCTCAGGTGCTATCTCGCTGGACGGTTCGCTCGGAGATGATTCCTTGCCGGAGCAGGCTGCGAGAGAGAAGATGAGACACAGGCTCAAAAGCATCATAAAGATTCTTTTCATGTTCTAAATTCTCCTTAATATAAATATATATTAACTGGTCTTTTTATACTCCACATGACTGATAATGTCAAATTGAAATGAAGAGGGAAGAGGACATTACCTGTTCATCATCCGCTCTTCCTTCCTGAGCTCTTCCAGCAGTTCTTTGAGTGTCCAGGAAAGGTTATGTACAGTCACGACTGCCTTGAGAGCGATCCTTCTGATGCCCCTTTTCCTGTAGGAATCAAGAAACAGATCCAGATTATCCGCTACATCGCCAGAGAATATGATGTGATCCGGAACGCCAGCTAAAACAAACCGGGATGAGGACGGCTTAGCGCCGCCAATGATATCCGAAAGCTTCATGTCGAGATATCCCGGTCCCGTGACGGAGAAATTGAATCCAAGATCCTGACAGAGCGCCTTTATCTCTTCACTAGTTTTGGCGTCGTTTGAAAAGAAGTATATGTCCAATTTTCAGACCTCCTGTTTTATCTGGGATTAATATATATTATGGCGTACCGGCAAGTCAACCGAAGGAAGGGGAGCGTCAAATATGCTCTTTTATATTTCCGCCGTTTAATATATAATTTAAAGGATAAAAACCATTCGCGAGGTGCATATGTCATACAACTGCCTCCTGCTCGATCTGGACGAGACACTGGTCTCATTCAAGGAGAGCGAAAAGCAAGCCATCTTAAGGCTTTACGCAAAATACGGCATCCCGGAAACAGACGAGAACCGGGAGTATTATCACGAGCTCAACAGGGATCTCTGGACCGATCTCAAGGACGGGAAACTGAGGAAGCCCGAACTGGAAAAGGCCCGCTTCAATACGCTTATCGAAAAGTTTGACATCAGGAACGTAAAGGCCGACCAGCTGAACAGAGAGTTCGAAGGCTATCTCAAGCAGAGCGTCGTTCCGTTCGACGGAGCACTGGAATTCCTGGAGGACATTGAGGACTACGCGACGCTTGCCATCGTGACCAACGGCTATGAGACGGTCCAGCAGAACAGGCTGAAGATCTCCAGGATAGCCGACTTCGTGGATGAGGTCGTAACCAGCGAAAAGGCCGGAGCTTCAAAGCCTGACAAGAGGATATTCCAGAGCGCGATAAAGAAGCTGGGCATTTCGAACACCCGGACCGTCCTAGTGGTGGGAGACAGTCTCAACACCGACATAAAGGGCGGGATAAATGCCGGGCTGGACACCTGCTGGATCAATTTTACAGGCGACGAGAACAGGACCGGAATCAAGCCGACCTACACGGTCACCTCATATATGGAACTTAAGAACATTATTATGGAGGGTAAAAATGTCATCGAAAAGGATAGAGTATGAGTTCACCTCATCAAATGGAATAAATACCGTGAGGGGAGTGAAGTACATTCCCGAGGATATAAAGGGTGTATTGGTCATTTCTCACGGAATGGTGGAGCACTACGGAAGATATGAGAATTTCATGGGCTACATGGCGGACAACGGCTATGCAGTGTACATGCATGACCACATTGGACACCTTCACAGCGTTGATAATGACGAACAGCTAGGCTTCTTCGGATCGAAGGAAGGCTACAAGGTCCTGCTTCGGGACATCAAGAAGACAGTGGATATCGCAAGGGAGGAGAATCCGGGCAAGAAGCTGGTACTTCTCGGACACTCCATGGGCTCCTTCTATGCAAGGGTTTATCCGACCTATTATCCGGGGACTGTCGACGGGCTCATCATCTCAGGCACCGGCGGTCCGAACAAGGCTGCAGGCATGGGCAAGGCACTCATAGCAGTCATGTCAAAGTTCAAGGGAGAGAAATACCGCAGCACGATGATCCGGAACATGACATTCAAGGGCTACCTGTCCAGGATCGAGAATCCGAGGACTCCTTCCGACTGGATAACCAGGGATGAAGCGATAGTTGACCGGTATGTCGTAGACCCGGGCTGCACCTTTACCTTCACTCTTGCAGGCTACAGGGACCTGATGGACATCCTTCAGATAGCCAACAGCGAGGAAACCTACAGAAAGACAGACAAGGCTCTGCCGATATATATCTTCTCGGGTTCAGAGGATCCTGTAGGAGGATTCGGACTGGGAGTCATGGAAGTATTCGAGAATTACAAGTCCGGCGGCTTTGAAAACGTCAAGGTCAAGATCTATCCTGAAGGCAGGCATGAGATGCTCAATGAGCTCAACAGAAGCGAGGTGTACGGAGACGTCCTTTCCTGGATGGATTCCGTGTGCATTTAAAATCACATAACAAAGAGGAGACAGTACGAACATGGTAAAAGCAGACATCCTTTTCTACAATGGAAAGATCTACAACACTCCATTCAGAAGGTTCTTTGACGGATATTTCTCCATAAAAGGGGAAAAGATCCTGCATATGGGCAAGGGAGAAGTCCCGCGGGACATCGAAGCTGGCAGAAAAGTGGATCTTGAGGGTAAATGGGTAATACCGGGCCTGATAGACAGCCATATGCATGTCGAGAGCAGCATGGTGTCTCCTCTTTCCTTTGCAAAGGTCCTCTCATCCTACGGAGTGACCACTGTGGTCAGCGAGCCGCATGAGATCGCTAACGTAAAGGGCATAGAGGGCGTGTACCGGATGATCGAAGCAGGAAAGGAGATACCTATCGACATCTACTATGCGATTCCTTCAAGCGTTCCTTCCACAAGCGAGGAATTTGAGACAACAGGCGGAGTCATAGATATGCCTGAGCTCATCGAGCTTGCAAGACATCCTATGGTAAAGTGCCTGGGCGAAGTGATGAACACGAACAGTGTGCTGAATAATCCGGACAGCAAGGAAAATCAGTTCACGAGCTATCTGAGGGAGCATTATCCCAACATGCCTCTCGAAGGCCATGTGCCAAGAATAATCGGTACAGACCTTAATGAATATGTCTACACGGGCATCCAGTCTGACCATACTGAACATGACCTGGCCGAGACCATCGACAGGATATATAACGGAGTGCTGTTCCAGATGCAGGACAAGATGGTGAAGCCTGAGATTGTCAAGGCCATCGTAGAAAATGACCTGTATAACAATCTGGCTATCGTCACCGATGACACGCCCACATCGACTCTCATCAACAAGGGCCATCTCAACAGGGTGGTGATGGATGTGGTCGAAGCGGGAATGGATTTTGAGAAGGCAGTATTCTGCCGGACAAAAACTCCTGCTGACAGGATGAGACTTTATGACAGGGGACAGATCATGCCGGGACTACTGGCTGATTTCTGCATACTGGATACGATCGATGAGATCAGTCCGGTACAGACGTACAAAAACGGCAAAAAGATATATGACAAGGAGATTGGCCTTACATTTAAAACAGGCGAAAGGACGTTCCCGGACAGTTTTTATGAGACCATGAAGGTCAAGGAAATCAGGGAAGAGTTCTTCGCTGTCAAGGCTCCAATCGATAATGGAACGATCAAGATGAAAGGCCTCATGGTAGAGAACGGCTCCACCAGGACTCCGGGCATCGAGGAAGAGGTCGAAGTCAGGGACGGATATGTCATTCTTCCAAAGGGGCTGAACAAGCTCACCGTAATAGAGAGACATGCCAAGAACGGCAATATCTTCACATGTCTTGCGGGCGGATCACTGGCTATTGACGGTGCTGTGGCGTCAAGCGTTGCCCATGACCATCATAATCTGATCGTTTCGGGCAGAGTCGACAGCGACATGGCACTGGCTGCTCAGACAGTAGTGGATAATTGCGGAGGCTTTGCAGTCGTAAAGGACGGCAAGGTGTTGGCTCAGTGCGCTCTTGAAATATGCGGTCTCATGAGTGACAGGGACCCTATCTCAGTAGCAAAGGATCTTACCGAGGTCGAGGAGACCATGAGAGAGCTTGGCTATGACCACTATGATCCTATCATGAGCTTTGCGACCACATGTCTTCCTGTATCGATGTTCTACAAGGCAACGGACAAGGGACTAGTGGATGTGCTTCACAGCGAATTTGTACCTCTTTTTGGAGAATAAATGAAAGATAAAGAACAGAAGACGATAGTAGAGAAACTGCTGGACAAGAACAAGATAGAGCATAAGAGCTATTCATACCCCAATGATCAGGCCTATGACGGAGTCACCGTTGCGGGCTTTATCGGAATGCCTGCCGAACAGGTCTTCAAGACACTGGTTACAACAGGCACAAAGGGCGTGTGCGTGTTCGTCATACCGGTCGGCAGGGAGCTGGATCTCAAAAAGGCGGCGAAAGCAAGCGGACAGAAGTCAGTTGAGATGCTCAAGCAGAAGGATCTTCTGCCAACCACAGGCTATGTACACGGCGGCTGCAGCCCGATAGGGATGAAAAAGCTGTTTCCCACATATATCGATGATTCATGTGCGGACTTTGATTCCATAGTTTTTTCGGCGGGGAGGATAGGAAGGCAGGTCCAGCTTTCCATCGATGACGTGGTGAAGCTGACAAAAGCTCAGCTTGCTCCGATCACAAAGGATGAATAATGCTGATATTACTGGACAACGTAGGAAAAAGCTTCGGGGCCGAGGTGATCCTGAGAGGGGTCACTGCTAACGTCAATGAAAGAGACAGGATCGGCATCATAGGAGAGAACGGGCGGGGAAAGACCACCCTTCTTAACATGCTTGCCGGCATTTCGGAAAATGACGAGGGAAGGCTCGAAATAGATTCAAACGCGACCATAGGCTATCTGAGGCAGCTTGACGGCCTTAATCTGACAAACACCGTCTACAGTGAGATGCAGACGGTGTATTCGGATGTGTACAAGGCAATTGAAAGATGCGACGAGATAGACCAGAAGCTATCGGAAAGTGCGGATGAGAAACTGTTCCATGAGAGGGAAAGGCTTACCGACCTCATCAATGCCAGGGACGGTTACAACGCCGACTACCATATACGAAAGATGCTTTTCGGCATGGGGTTCCTTGAAGAGGAATTCACCAAGATAGTGGGAGTGCTGTCAGGAGGAGAAAGGACAAGGCTAAACCTTGCAAAGCTCCTGCTTGAAAACCCTGACATCCTGATACTCGACGAGCCGACAAACCATCTTGACTTCGACACCATGGCATGGCTTGAAGATTATCTTTCCACATACAAGGGCGCGATAATCGCAGTCAGCCACGACAGATATTTCCTGGACACCTTCGCAAAGAAGATATGGGAAGTCGAGGACAATGAGCTGACTGAATACAGGGGAAACTATTCCGCCTATGAAGTGCTGAAGGAAGAAAAGCTCAAGCTGCAGCAGAAACAGTATGAGGCGAATATAGAAAAGGCAGCCAAGCTCCAGGACTATGTGGACAGGAACCTTGTCAGGGCATCGACAACCAAAATGGCCCAGTCAAGAAGAAATCAGCTTGAAAAGATGGAGATGACGGAAAAGCCGAAAGCTCCGCGAGTTCCTCTGAAATTCAGCTTTGAATTCGATACGAAACCGTATGAAGACATACTCACGGTCGAGGGACTGCAGGTAGACGTGGGATCAAAGACGCTCATCCATGATCTTGATCTGAAATTGAGACACGGGGACAGGCTAGTGATCGCCGGAGCCAACGGCACCGGAAAGACCACGCTCATCAATACCCTGACGGGAAGAAAGAAACCTGCTGAAGGCTCGATAAGGTTCGGGGAAGGAGCAAAGACTGCTGTTTTCGATCAGCACGTTACAGTTTCCGGACCGACGCCGATAGACACCATCTGGGCACTGAGACCAAGGTGGACACAGCTTGAAGTAAGGAGCTATCTTGCCAGGTTCGGTTACAGAGGCGAGGAAGTATTCAAGGACAGTCATGCACTCTCGGGAGGTGAGAGGGCAAGGCTGAGGTTCTGCGAGATGAGTCTGGACAGGGCAAACTTCCTGTTCCTTGACGAGCCTACCAACCATCTGGACATATACATGAGACAGGCAGTTACAGACGCTCTGTCCAGATTCGAGGGCACCATCGTGATCGTCACGCATGACAGGTTTCTGATGAAACAGCTTGCCTGCCCGATAATGAACATTGAAGGGCAGCTTCCTGTGTACTATGACGACTTTGATGCATTTCTTGCAAAACATAAGTCGGAAGGCTTCAAGTCAAGGAGCGCTAAAAAGCCGAAGGAAAAGCCTGACAACTCTGCTAGTCCTAAAAACCAAAAGGAGGCCAGAAGGCAGTCAGCTTTCAACAGGCAGAGAGTCAGGGAGTGCGAGAGGGAAATGGAAGCCCTTCAGCAAAGAATAGATGAATACAATCTCATGATGGCAGATCCCCGGGTGGCATCAGACCATGAGAGGATGCGGGCAGTCTGGAAGGATCTGGAAGACTCACAGAAAAAGATGGATGAGCTCCTGGAGGAATGGGCGACGATTTCAGAGAGCCTGGAACAATAAGCTGTTGTACGCAGCAAAGGGGCAGAAAGGGATTGAATATGGGAATTCTTGACGACGCGGTCAAAAAGCAGATCGAATTGCAGCAGGAAGAAACGAAGGATGTTCTTACCGAGCTCTCCAGGGATGAACTGCTTAGAAGGCGCAAAGAGGACATAGGCAATGAGTTGATGCCATTTATCCTTCAGGCACTGAGGGAATTCCCTGATGCCATGCAGGAGCTGGGGACCCGGCCTCTTCCGTTCATCAGCTGCAAGCGCTCACTTTTACTCGGAAAGAAGTTCGAGTATCTGGAGGGCTATTATATCGACTCTCCGTACAAGGGATACTTTGAGCTTTTCATGTCTACCGACGGCAGATTCTTTCGAGGAGAGGATGTGCCGATAGAGGAGCCGGGTATGATGATAGAGCACGACAACATTTCCAGACCGGCACATTTCAATCCGGACAGGGTCCTGTTCACTGAAGAAATCGAGGAAGGTGCCGCGGCAGAGGTGCTGGCGGAGCGCATTCTGTCAAAGCGTGAATTTGAGAAGATCCTCGAACGGGAAGACGGAAGTATCGACTGTGAAAAGGCTGTCGTAGAACGATTCACGGAATTCATGAAGCAGAATTCAGATCTCAGGTCACAGACGTCGTACAGAGGCTTCGATGAGCTTTATGACAGATTCTGGAAGAAAAGATAACAACGGTCCATTCACTGCAAAGAGAAAAGCAAAGACGAGGTGACATGATGGGCATACTTGATAAGATAGTAAACGACAGGCTCAGTGAAGAGCAGGAGCAGAACAAGAAGGCTCTCGACAAGCTCTCGCGGGAAGAGCTTGAAAAGAGAAGGCAGGAGGATTTTGCCTCCAGGTCAAGGAGTTATGTCAGCCAGGCGCTGACCGAATTCCCCGATGCCTGCAATAAACTTGGCATCAACGGACTTCCTTTCATCATAAGGAAAATGAAGCCTTCCATGTTTTCAAGATTTTACGATTGCATCTGGGGATACCGGCTATGCTATGTCTATGACGAGCCTAGGCTCAGGCTGATCCGTTCACTCGACGGCACCTTCTATATGGGCATGGAAGATTTCAGAAAGTATGAAGGCAAGAGAGAAGTATTGAGGGAATTCAGGCCGGCTGCAATACCGACACCAAATTATTCGCTCAGAAACTATCACTGGGATCCGCAGAAAAGAGAGTACAGCGTGCAGAAAGACCTGGCATCCTTCGCTGAAAAGATCAGCTTTGAAGAAGCAGTCAGCTTCGTATGCGAGGATCTGGTCGACAAGGCGACCAAGCTGAATGTATACAGGAGCCCGGCTTTCAAGGATATTCATGAAGCATACGAGAAGGATGATCCCGAACGGGCAGTCACAGGGCTTTTCGCATACTATATCCAGCGCAATCAGGAGGATACTGACAACCTGGCCAATAACGAACTGCTTCTGAAATTCTTCAAATCGCTGTGATAAGAGGATGATGCTTACATGAAAGCTGTCATATATGTCCACGGAATGGGCGGAAGCCCTGAAGAAAGCCAGAGATATGTCACGCTCTTCCCGGATCGTGACATTATTGGGTTGAAGTACTCGATCGATGTGCCATGGGAAAGTGGCAGACAGATCTATGAGAAGGTGTCGAAGCTGAAAGGTGAGTATGAGAGCATCATACTCATAGCCAACAGCATAGGCGCCTTTCTTAGCATGTACTCCAGAATCGACACCATTATCGAAAAAGCATACTTCATTTCTCCGATTGTTGACATGGAAGCTCTTATCCTCGGCATGATGGCCATGGATAACATATCCGAGGAGGAACTCAGGAGCAAGGGAAGGATCGTCACTCCGTCTGGAAATGACCTCAGCTGGGAGTATCTTTCTTTCGTAAGGGATAATCCTATCCGGTGGAACGCAGAAACATATGTTCTCTACGGAAGTCTGGACAATATGACTTCGAGATGCTCAATCGAGAGATTCGCAAGAGAAAAAAGTGCAGGTCTTACAGTCATGTACGGCAGTGAGCACTGGTTCCATACAGACCGGCAGATGGAATTCCTTGACGCCTGGCTGAAAGGTGAAAAGCCGGTAAAGAAGAATTTTGCTCAGGAAGACCTGGAGAAACTTCACGCCTTTCTTATCTTGCTGAACAGGGAAGACAGAAAGCATATAAACTGGAACTGGGCAAGATTTGAGTGGATGTACGGACACCCTGAATTTGACAATACGCTCATTGACAGGATCTGCATATGGTATATGGGGAATCGACCTGTCGGAGCAGTGATTTATGACATGTATCCCGGAGAAGCCTTCTGCGGAGCATTGGACGGCTATGAAGACATATATCAGGACATGTTCCGGTATGCATGTTCGGAACTGAAAGATGAAAACGGCATTGGAATTGCATTTCCCGATACGGACATAATAGCAACGGATGAGGCATTGAAGGCAGGCTTCCGTGCTGATGAAAACGGCGAGACTGTTCTTGAGATCGATCTTGCCGGGTTGGACAAGGCGGGTCTTCCTGAAGGATATTCATTTACTGATGTGGATATGTACGGGGAAGATACCAGAGAGCTTCAGTGGATGTTCTGGCAGGGCTTCGACCATGGTGATGACGTCGGTGAATTTGAAAACGACTATTACCGGATGCTGAGAAGGCATATTTACAAAAGACCTCATTTTGACTCGAGATTCAGCATAGGAGTACGAGACAGGGACGGAGTCCTCAAGTCGTATTGCTGTGTCTGGTATGACAGGAGTACGGATTATGCCTATGTCGAACCCGTATGTACTGTTCCATCTGAAAGGGGCAGGGGTCTCGCCAGGGCTGCCGTAACAAAGGCTTTGGAAAGAGTATATGAAGCAGGGGCAAGGAAGGCATATGTGATATCCGACCTTTCGTTCTATACCAGCATGGGCTTTTGCAAATATATGCATTACACATTCTTCCGCGGGTAAGCAGAGGTGACTGATCATGGTAATGTTCTTAAAACTGAGAAGTATCTAGCCACATGCACCGTATCAGGCGGTCGCATGCAGGAGTTTGCCTAAAACTATGATAAGGAGAAAACTATGATACTTCAGGATGAGAAGCTTAAAGAGCTTCTGAAAAATGTCTATTATATCAACGGGACTGCCTATGCGGGCAAGTCCACCATGGTAAGGCTCCTTGCCGAAAGGCATGACGGCATAGAATGCGGGGAGAATTACCACGACGCTCTTCTGGATGAACTGGACCCGGAAGAGTACCCGAACCTCTGCTGGTCAAGGGACCTGAGCGACTGGCATTACTTCATAAGGAGAACTCCGGACGAGTACGAGAGATGGGTGGATGACGTCACTCTTGAATGCGAAAGGCTTGAGCTCATTATCCTCTCTTCGCTTGCAGCCAATGAACCTGACAGGAAGATATTTGTTGACACGAACATCAGTCCCGCGACCCTTCACAGGATCGCCGATCCGTCGCATGTATTGATCATGCTCGCAGACAAGGACATCTCGGTCAACAGGTTCTTTGAAAGACCGGACAGGGAGAAGCAGTTCCTTTACAGACTTATGCTGGAAGAGCCGGAGCCGGAAAAGGCACTGGAGAACTTCAGACAATGTCTTGAGAGAGTCAATTCAAAGGAAAGGTATGATGCTTTCATGAACTGCGGCTTCGATGTCATCCTCAGAGACGAGGAAAGAGGCATTGAGGGCACTCTTGCGCTTGTGGAGGAGAAGTTCGGACTGAAATAACCAGATAAGCATGCCCCTCTCAGTGACGGGAGGGGCATGACGTTACATATTTAGGGGAAGACCATGTATTTTGAATACGGTGAAAAGGAGATGACATACCTGAAGTCCAGGGACAGGAAACTGGGCGAAGTCATTGACAGGCTCGGAAAGATAGAAAGAGCAGTCGATACCGATCTGTTTTCTTCACTCATCAGGTGTATCGTAGGCCAGCAGATATCCACAAAAGCCCAGCAGACGATATGGAAAAGGATGAAGGAGTCTTACGGTGAAGTTACTCCTGAGGTCCTTCACGATGCAACGCTCGAAGAGATACAGTCATTTGGAATGTCATTCAGAAAAGCTGAATATATCAAGGATATGGCAGAAAGGATATTTAACGGAGAGTTCGAGCTTGATGCGATATATGAGATGACTGACCGGGAGGCCATAAAGTCTCTTTCCTCGCTGAAGGGAATAGGGGAATGGACAGCGGAGATGATGCTCATCTTCTGCCTTCAGAGACCTGATGTCTTCAGCTTCGGGGACCTGGCGATCCTCAGGGGGATGAGGATGGTGTATCACCACAGGAGGATCGACAGAAAGCTTTTTGAAAAGTACCGCAGGAGGCTCTCTCCGTACTGCAGCGTTGCAAGCCTGTATTTCTGGGCTGTCGCCGGGGGAGCGATACCTGAAATGAAGGACTACGCTCCTAAAAAGAAAGCATAGACGGATATGGTTTGCCTTGGATATCTTTTTAGGCTTAAAGGCAGTTTATCTGCTTGCGGCAGTGAGGATAATAGTATGCCTGTTCCCGCAGAACGGATGGCTCACCAATGATTCATCGATGCTCTGGGGAACTGTAAGGAACATCCCGTTTGTCATCATGGGGATCATAATAATCGGCATGTTTTATGCCAACAGGGGCAAAACAAGGCGCCTTTCAAAGGTATGGCTCCTCATAACCCTTTCATTTGCCTTCTATATCCCCGTGCGGGAATTTGCGGAAAAGGTCCCGATGCTTGGAATGCTGATGCTTCCAAAGACGGTCTGTTACATTATACTGTACTTTGTCTTTTACAATGCTGTCACGAAAGACAAGGCCATACTTAAATAAGAAAAATAGTCTTGCATTCTGTTTGAAGATAGGTTATAATACACCTTGCAAACAAGATATGGACGCTTAGCTCAGCTGGTAGAGCATCCGCTTGACGTGCGGGAGGTCATGAGTTCGAGTCTCTTAGTGTCCACCATATAAGGAAGCCGAAAGGCTTCCTTTTTCTTTGAAATCAAGGACCTGAGGCACAGGCGCTGTGACACGGTCCCGGCATTTTCAGAGCATATTGCGATTATTACTGAAAGCTATTAAAATATAGAAGAAAATACCGGGTCGTCGAATCGATATGCAGGCAGGTTTCTGATGGGAAATGAAGTAAAGAAGATAAGCAGCCGTAACGGAAATACGGGCGTAAGGCATCCGTCTGCAGAACTGTCCAGAGGACTGCAGGACGCCTGGGACAAACGGCTGGATACTAAAAGGATACCCAGGGAAGTAATGCTGAGCATGCTCCTTGGAAGAAGAGTTATGGGCACACGCAGGCACAGGGCCTTCGTTGCGGTAAGACGTTCCAGGAGAAGAAGGAAATAAAAAAGCAGGAACCGCAGTTCCTGCTCTGGCGGAGAGAGTGGGATTCGAACCCACGGTTCTTTCGAATCACTAGTTTTCAAGACTAGCTCCTTAAACCGCTCGGACATCTCTCCGTATCAAGTGCTCGATTATATTAACACATACATATTCAAAAGTCAACTATATTTTTCAGGATATAAACAGCAGGGAAACACGGGATCATCTGTTCAAAAGACCGGTGCGGCATCAGAAGGAATCAGGAATGAAATATACGGAATACGGAAAAGACAACAGGGAAACGATCATCTTTCTTCACGGAGGCGGTCTTTCATGGTGGGATCACAGGGAAGCGGGAGAGATCCTGGCTGACAGGTTTCATGTGATCCTGCCCATACTTGACGGCCATGCCGGAAGCGACAGGCACTTTACTACGATAGAGGATAATGCAGGAGAGATAATCGAGTTCATCGACAGCGAACTCGGAGGAAGAGTGCTGCTTCTGGGCGGGCTGTCTCTTGGAGCGCAGATAGCTCTGGAGATCCTTTCACAGAGAGGGGACATATGTGACAAGGCACTCATTGAGAGTGCTGCGGTCATCCCGTCCAAGCTTACCAATTCGCTCATCGGACCGGCCTTCTCTTCAAGCTATTCTCTGATAAAGAGCAGAACGTTTGCAAAACGGCAGTTCAAGTCGCTTCACATCAAGAGTGAGCTTTTTGAAGAGTATTACAGAGACACCTGCCTCATCGAAAAGGATGACCTGATAGCATTCATGAAAGCCAATACGGCATATGAATTAAAGGAGAGCATCAGGGACACGTCTGCCGATGTTCATATATATATCGGAGACAAGGAGACTTCAGAGATAAAGAGATCGGCCGAGAAACTATCAAAAGAGCTTCCGAAAAGCTCACTGACTGTTCTGAAAGGACTGTATCACGGTGAATTTTCAATAAACAATCCCGAGAAATTTGCCGGGGAAGTCAGAAAGATAATAGGTCTGTAAATGCTTGAATTTAAAGGATATAGCAAATGTAAAGTTATTTAACTTTACATACAGTTAAGGAGAATGACCATGGAAGAAGCAAAGATTTTTGACCTGTTCAGAAAACAGTGGGCACTTGTCAGTGCCGGAACGATCGAGAAGTTCAACACCTGCACGGTCTCATGGGGATCGATGGGAACGATATGGACAAGACCCGGCAAGAGCGGTTCTGTCGTGACCGTCTATATCCACCCGTCAAGATACACCTGTGAGTTTCTGAAGGAATGCGAGACCTTCACAGTCAGCTTCTATCCGCAGGAGTGCAGGAAGGCTTTGGGCTATCTCGGTTCGCACTCAGGAAGAGATGAAGACAAGGTGGCAGCAAGCGGGCTTACGCCTCTGGCCTTCGGCGACAGTGTGACCTTCAGGGAGGCAAAGACGACATTCCTGTGTAGAAAGGTCTACGGAGCGCCCTTTGACAAGACCGGGCTTGCGGATGACATAAAGGAGTACTATGCCTCCAGACCCGAAGCGTTCCCGCCGGATGAGGAGGGAGACTGGAATCCGCACTGGATCTTCATAGGTGAAGTGATCGATGTAAAGGAAGAATAGCATTATCAAAGGACATATATAAAAACAGACGGAAGCATTGCGTTCCGTCTGTTTTTGGTTGGGCTAGCTGGATTCGAACCAGCGGAATGACGGAGTCAAAGTCCGTTGCCTTACCCCTTGGCTATAGCCCAATGGCAGTATCGATTATATCATTTAAAACCATTCAATGCAATTCACAGGCCGTTGTTTCAAAAGAGCATATATATAGTGTAAAATAGTTTTGTACAATGATATAATCAGCATGACAGGCAAGTTTCTGCCTCGATGATCTCAGAGGTGAATGACATGAGGATCTTCGCTATCGAGCTGGATAACGGCATAAAAGGAATACATAAAAGAAAAGAATACATTGAGAGCCTCATAAAGCTGATCCCTGACCCCGATCTTATCGTGCTTCCGGAACTGTCACTGTGCAGCTACATGGCATCGAACCGGATATGGAAGTACGCTGATGACAAAGGAAAAGATGCACATGAATGGGCGTCGGAGATCGCCCGCAGGTACGATACGTACATTGGGATCGGCTATCTTGCCGGGGAAGACGGGGACTATTACAACCGTTACCTTATAGCTGGCCCCGAGGGGGTCTGCGGCGAGGTCACAAAGAGCGAGGGAGAGTCTGCGGTGTTTAAACGCGGCGATTTCGCCAGCGTCATTGAGACCCCTTTCGGCAGGGTCGGAGTGGGGATATGCTACGATTCGAGAAGAAAGCACTTCTATAATAATGTCAGGAATGAAGAGCTGAGCCTCATACTGTTTCCGCACGCATCTCCGGCAGATCCCAAGAAGCCGAATACGGAAAGAAATGAGAATGATACGAGATGCATGCTGTACCGGGAAGGCTTCGGCGTTCCGGTCGTGTATGTTAACTGTACCGGAGACCTTGAATACATGCCTGGAAAGATGGGCAGGATGATGGCAGATCACGGCTTCAGGATGAACGGTCTGAGCAGGATATATGCGCCCGGCGCACGCATCATAGATACGGGGAACAATCTGATCAAGGGTGCTGATGTCGATATAAGACCTGGAAAACTGGCAAAAGAGATCCGTTTTCACGGAGATGATATCCTCCCGGGGAACTGGCTGTTCAAGACTTTCATACTGAAAAAGGACACCGAAGACGGCATAATAATGTATGAAAGAGACCGAATTGCTATAAACACGGATGATAATCTAAAAAAGTAAAAATGCAATCATCGCTATTGGAGGAATAAAAAATGGATAAGTACCGCTTTATGGAGCTCGTTGAAAAGGAAAAGGGCTTTGAATTCTATCAGTCTTTCCGTGATGAGATAGACTGGGTGATCGGCGGTAAGAAGGATACATGCTGGTTCGTCGTAATGAAGGATCAGTCAGTCGCGGAAACATTCATAGGAAAACTGAAGGACGGAGAGTGGACCGACAGCAGGATCAAGGGCAAGGGAAAGAAGAGGACCGTCAAGGAGATGCCTTCCGGAAGCACGATCAAACGAATAGAGGAAAGAGCATATTTCATGCAGGACGAAGCTTGGGTTAAGGACAGAAAACCGAGACTCGTTGAGGATTCCCATCCGCATTATCACTATGTTTACGGTATAGGCGACAAAGCTCTGGATGTATCCGAAGCCTATGGAGTGAGCATCGGTTATTCGGATATCAAGGACCTTGCAGCCGGTTTCCGTCTGAGATACCTGTACGTCGGAGATGAGGTAGAGTCCCCGGTTTGAAGCATATTGAATGAGGATAAGAACATATGAAATATGATTGGATAGATGAGTATCTGCTCGGAAAGCCGGGAGTTGAAAAGGATCTTCAGCCCGAATGGAACTGGATAAGATATTCCATAGGCGGAAAGATGTTTACGGCGATATGCAGGAACGATGATGACGAGCCGGTATATGTAACGCTCAAGCTCGAGCCTCTGGAGGGAGACTTCTACAGGCAGCAGTATGAGGACGTCATTCCGGGCTACTACATGAACAAGATGCACTGGAACTCGATAAAGGCTGACGGAGAAGTCCCTGATGACGTTGTAGAGGAGATGCTGAACAGGTCGTATTCACTTGTGTTGGGCGGACTGTCAAAGAAGAAGCAGAAAGAGATCCTGGAAGAGCAACAGGACAAAAGGGCAGGTGAATGAAATGGCATTCGATTTTAAGAAGGAATACAAAGAATTCTATATGCCCAAGGACAAGCCGGGAATCGTTGCCGTTCCGCGGATGAATTATCTTGCAGTCAGAGGGAAAGGTGACCCGAATGTCGAGGGCAGCGAGTACAAACAGTCGATAGGATTGCTGTACGGCATCGCCTTTACCATAAAGATGAGCAAGAAGACCGACCACAGGATAGAGGGCTTCTTTGACTATGTGGTGCCTCCGCTCGAAGGCTTCTGGTGGCAGGAGGATACTGTTGGAGTCGATTATTCCAGAAAAAGCGATTTCAACTTCATTTCCGTCATAAGGCTGCCGGATTTTGTGACTGAGGATGACTTCAGATGGGCAGTCCGGGAAGCAACAAGAAAGAAGAAGGAAGACTTTTCCAAGGTGGAGTTTCTTACCTACGATGAAGGGCTCTGCGTTCAGTGCATGCATATAGGTCCCTACGATGATGAACCGCGGACAGTGAACAGGATGCATGAATACATGGAAAGCATGGGCTATGTGCTGGATATAAATGAGAAGAGGCTTCATCACGAGATATATCTGAGCGACGCCAGGAAGACAGCCCCTGACAAGCTTAAGACCGTTATCAGGCATCCGATAAGGAAAGCCCGGAAAGGAGCACCAGATGATAATTGATTCGTTTGATGACAGATCGCCTGCCAAGATCAACGTAAAGAAGAACGAAAATGCCGTTAAGGTAGATGCAGTCATATATACATTCTCATGGGAGATCGAAAAGTATGTGACAGAGCACTACGAGTGTGAAAAAGTCGGTGAGTTTCTCATGGGTCACGGACCTACGTCAGTATACCTGCTCAGGCATAACGGAAAGAGACTGGGGTTTTACAGGACCTGGGTGGGCGCTCCCGCATGTATCGGCCCTATCGAAGAGATGTCGACTGTCCTTGACACTGATAAGATCATACACTTCGGAGGAGCGGGCTGCCTTGACAGGGAGATCGCCAGAGGCAAGGTCATGATCCCGACCCGGGCGTACCGAGACGAAGGAACCTCATATCATTACGCTCCCGCATCAGACTATATTCGGATAAAGAACTATAAAGTAGTAAAGGATTTCATGGAAGAAAACAGGATACCGTTTGTCCTGGGAAAGACCTGGACAACTGACGCATTCTACAGAGAGACCGTCAATAACTTCGAAAGGCATAAGGCAGACGGATGCATCTCCGTGGAGATGGAGGGAGCCGCAGTTCAGGCCGTCTGCGATTTCCGCGGCAAGGAAGTATATATGTTCTTTACAAGCGGAGATCTGCTTGATGCGCCGGAATGGACCGACAGGAAAAAAGAGGGTCAGATCGAGCACACGCAGCATGACCCGGGTCATTTCGACATAGCGTTGGCACTGGCCGAATACGTGGCGGATATATAGATCAGTAAATGTTTGTAATAAGACACACGTATATGTTCAGAAAAATGATCGTTTGAAAGAGGAGCGGAGATGCGAACACGGAAATACGATGTCGTCGTTGTCGGCGGCGGAGCAGCAGGACTCGCAGCGGCAATAGGTGCAAAGAGGGCAGGAGCGAAGGTACTGCTCATAGAACGAGGCGGCAGTCTCGGAGGGCAGGTGACACAGGCAAACGTGTCTACCTACTGCGGTTTCTTCACCCATGGGATGGACCCTGAACAGATCGTTTACGGTGTCGGCGAAGAAGTGATCGAAAAGCTGAGAAACCTAGGCTATTGTTCACAGCCAAGCCTGTCACCGTCAGGAAACATGATATTCAGGCTGGATATAGAGGCTACAAAGCTTGCCTTTGATCTTCTGTGTGAAGAGCATGGCGTGGATTATCTGCTTCACTGCTACGCCGTAGATGTCATAAAGAGCAATGACGGCAGGAGGATCGAGAAGATCATCTGCAAGGATGATGAAGGGATCTGTGAATTCGAAGCGGATTCTTTCGTGGACGCTACCGGCGACGGAAACCTCGGTCATATGGCAGGAGCCGGATACCGGTTCGGTGACGGAAAGGGCGGAGCGTTTCTTGCAACAAGGTCAATGATACTGGGCAACGTTCCCGAATCAGCCGATCTTTCATCAGCTGCAATAAGAGAAGCACTCAGAAAGGCCGATGAGGCAGGGATAGCTCCGCTTACAAAACTTAAAGGCAACATCATAAGGCTGGATAACGGTACCGCAATGGCACTGTTTCCCAGCGCAAAGCTGCTTTCCCTTGATGCGGCGACTCTCACTGAATGCGAGGTGGTTTACAAGAAAGCAGGAATATGCTTATCTCGAGGCTTTCAGAAGGTTCATGCCGGGAATGGAGAAGGCTGTGATACTCTCAGGAGGAGCAAAGCTGGGCATAAGGGATACCAGACATCTTACAGGCGAATACACGCTGACGGGGGACGATGTGCTTTCCGCAAGAAAGCGGGAGGACAGCATCGCAAGAGGCGCATGGCCGTGTGAGATGCACAAGGAGCTTAATGAAGCAGCGGAATATCTGTATATCCCTGACGGTGAGTATTACAGCATACCGCTGAGGTGCCTGGCAGTTAAGGATATAGACAACCTCTGGTCTGCCGGTAGGACCATAAGCGCCGATCCCGTGGCCTTTGCTTCCATCAGAGTCATGGGCATCGGATTTGCCACCGGTCATGCTGCAGGCGTTGTAGCGGCATTCACGAAAGGAAAGAGACCGGAGTATACGCTGGTACAGGAAGAGTTGCTGAAGCAGAATGCAAGGATCTAAGACACAGCTGCCTGAACGAGCTGAAAGGCTTAGATACAATCAGGAGGCGAAGATGACAGAAAACAGACTTGTCACAGATAATGGCACGGTCTTTTATTGGAAATCGGAAGACTGGGGCGATGGAAGAGATACATTGTTCTTCTTTCACGGCCTTACCGCCGATCATACAATGTTTGATCACCAGGTCAATGAACTGGCAGGTGAATTCAACCTGCTTTCATGGGATACGCCTGCACACGGAAAAAGCAGGCCGTTTTCGGCATTCAGTTTTCGGGACATATCCGAATATGTCAGGAGCATACTCGATCAGAATGGTATCGATAAGGCAATACTGGTAGGACAGTCCCTTGGTGGATATGTAGCTCAGTCATTCATCAAGCGATATCCGGACAGGGTTAAAGGCTTTGTATCCATAGACAGCACACCGTACGGTTTTGAGTATTACTCCAGATTTGACATGTGGATACTCAGACAGGTCGAATGGATGGCCAGGCTGTATCCTGTAAATATGATGAAGAAGGCCATGGCAAAGCAGGTATCTGTCACACAGCAAAGCTATGACAATATGATGCAGATGCTGGCTCCTTACGGAAAGGATGAGCTGTGTCATCTTATGGGACTCGGATATGCGGGATTTCTTGAAGACAACTGCGAAATGGAGATCAGCTGTCCCGTTCAGCTTATCCTCGGAGAAAAGGACAGGACCGGAAAGGGTAAACAGTATAACCTGCATTGGGCAAGGAAGACCGGTTATCCTCTGAAGATCATCAAGGACGCCGCACACAATGTAAATGTTGACAGACCCGAAGAAGTCAATGAATGCATCAGGGACTTTGTCAGATAGATAAATGAAGAGAAGGGAGAATGAATATGGGACTGCTTGATAAGGTCGTTAAAAGCGAGATCGAAAAAGATGAGCGGAAGACCAGGGAAGAGATGTCAAAGCTCTCGCGGGAAGAACTGAAGAAAAGAGAGAATGAGGACAGAGTCATGCATCGGACTCCGTTCATCAGACAGGGTTTAAAGGAATTCCTTCACGCAATGGAGGAAATAGGCGTGGAACCTCTGCCTCTCGTAGTCAAAAGGAAACAGGGATTCTTCTCGAGCAAGGCTTACAAGGTTCTCAGAGGATACGATCTGTGTGAACGGTTTGGCAAATACAGGCTGTTCATTTCATCAGACGGTAAGTACTATACCGGAGTTGAGATCCTCACCGGCAATTACAGAGGAAGCAAGGAGGTGCGCAACAGGAGTCTGTTGAGCTTTCCGATCGTTGACAGGGAGAACTTCGGCAATCCACCGAAAATGTATCTCAGGGAATTTGGCAATATCTATGAAGAAGAGATCGGCGAAGAGGAAGCAGTGTCCATGACAGCGGATGACCTTCTTGTACAATGCAGCAGTTTAAAGGACGCCGGAAGATTCGGCGAAACGGTCTACTTTTATCCGGATATGCATGAAGCACTGGAAAAGGGAGATTTTGAAACGGCCGTCACGGGATTGTTTTCTCTGTATGTTTCAGATAATAAGAAGCACAGGGATAATCTTCTGAAATTCAAGGATAGAAAGGACTTTCTGGATTCACTGTGATGTCGGCAGACACTTAAGGATGCTTGCATTTTCTGCAGCTTTCTGCAGAGGAAAATCGAATAAATAATAATCAAAAGAGGTCAAGTTCACACATGAACTTGACCTCTTATGGGGTGGGAGATGGGATTCGAACC
>CAZDOS010000020.1:0-28490 GCA_964507095.1 uncultured Oscillospiraceae bacterium
AGCATTATCCCTTCTAGGGTCTGAGCAAACCACTGGTTTACCAGTGGTTATGATTCGGCAGATGCGCCGTTGCCGGCCTTGTGATTATCCGTATCAATATCTAAACAGGGAAAGGAGAATGAAAGCGTGTAAATATGGGATGCAGGTGCGTTGCAGAAAAAGCAGTGTACCTGCATATATTTTTATGCCCGTTTTCCTGCCGGCAAGACGGATACGAACGCCGGCGCCGGCTCAGCCGAAGAGACCTTAAGACGGGCAGACGCATCAGGGAACAGAGATGAGAAAAGAGGAAACAGAAAGAACATATCCGGTGCCGGACAACTTCATGGATACAGGAAGGATGCTAAACGGCATGTTCTCCACGAGATGCTTTTTTGAGGGGTTGGCTGCGGCTCTGCCGGTGCTGGCATTTGTCATGTCATCAGCCCTTCCGCAGGGATACAGGCTGCCGTTGGCGATATTCCTTTCCGGGGCAGTGTTCCTGGCGTTCAACCGGAACGACGGACGTATGAGTCCGGGACAGAAGCTGGGACGGATAGTCTCCTTCCTGCTTTCCGCCAGAAGATACGAATATGACCCCGACGCCGGCACAGGATTCGGGACAGCCGAAGATGCCCAGAGCGGAACAAGGCTGTACATGGACATGGCCATACGGGAGCTTGCCGGTCTGAACAGGGAAAGGGAAAGAAGGAGCGGCATCGTCATCTCGGACAGGAAGAGGAGAAATGAAACACACACAGAAAGAGAGAACAAATGAGATAAGAAGGCTTTCGGGAAAGCTCAGAAAGCTGAAAAGAAAGCGGGAAAAGGCAGAGAAGAGAAAAGTCAGGGTACGTTCGGTACAGTCCCTCATTCCCATCACTGACGTTACCGGCGGGCTGATCTGCACCAAAGACCGCAGGTACATCAAGGCGGCGGAGTTTTCTCCGGTCAACATCTCAGGCCTCGACTCTGACAGGAGAGAGGAGATAACCGCATCATTCCGGCTGGCCCTCAGAGCCATGCCGGTAAGGGCACAGATAAAGTGCATGAGGACAAGACCGGACATCTCCGGCATGCTAGCTCCGATGGAGGCCGCCATGGACGAAGAGAAGGATGCGGCGTGCAGAAGGCTCATGGGCGGATATATCCGCATGCTGAAGGAAGAGAACATAAGGGAAGGAAGTTCCATGAGATTCTTTCTCCTCCTTGAATACCGGGGAAGGACAGACAGAAGCATGTCAGAGGTGAAGAGAGTGCTGGAGTCCGCCATGGGACGGATAGCTTCACTCATGCTTTCCTTCGGCTGCGTCATGCTGGACACGCTCGAAAGCGACCGGGATATCATAAGCTGGCTGCATGAGTACTTCTGTCCCGGGGATGATCTTGCGCAGAGGGTAGCCGAGACAAGGAAGAGGCAGGGCAGCAGTGCCCGGATAAGGACAGCGGATTTCTTTTCCCCTCCGTCAGTAAGGCTGCATCCCGGAAGCCTCCGGACAGGCAAAAGACACATGGTCTTCGGATACATATCCGGAGCATCGGTGCCGCGTGCCATCCCTCCTGCGTGGCTCGAGGAGGTCGTAGGCATGAGAAGCGAGTGTGACGTGGACATCTTCTTCGAAAAGCTGCCTGCCGGTGCCGTCAGCGCCCGGATCGGAAGGCGGATAAGAAACAACAGGGCAAAGATGAGAGGGACGTCAGACACGACCGCGGATTTCTTCAGGACACGGGATCTGGTGAAAAGCGGGGAGTATCTGCTTAAGGGACTGTCGCGAAGCGAGGAAATGGTAAAGGTCGGCGTCCTGATCACCGCATACGGTAACAGCGAGAGAGAGGCCGAGGAGGCGCTGTACACGGCAAAGGAGAAGGCGGCACAACGGGGAGCAGGGCTGGTGAGGGTAAAATGGCAGGTGAAAGATGCGTTCCTTTCGCGGATACCCACGGCCAGGGCAAGGCCCCGGCTGTGGAAGAGGATGGCCAGGAACATGCTGACGACCAGCCGGGCGGCATATTTCCCGTTTATCAGTTGCCGGATGAAAGACGAGGGAGGAATACTGCTCGGACAGCGGCTGAAAGACTCCTCCGTCATAGCCGTCAATGTGTTCGACACCTCACGCCACGCCAATGCCAACGGCATGATAATCGGCTCATCCGGCTACGGCAAGACATATACTGGGCTCCTGTTTGCGGTAAGGATGAGGATGATGGGGATCAGGACCTTCATCATATCCCCGGCAAAGGGAAAGGAGGATTACCTGAGAGTAACGAGGGCGCTCGGAGGGCAGTTTTTGGAATTCGGAAAGGACACGGGCGGTCACATCAATATAATGGACCCGGCCGTTCCCGATGAAAATGCGGAAGAAAGCTCTCCGGTATCAGACAGGGTCGGTACGGTGAAGACCTTTCTGTCTCTTGCATGCGGCGGCCTTTCGCCGCCCGAGGAGGGGCTGTGCGACGGGTGCATACTGAAGACCTACAGCCAAAAGGGGCTCACTGACGGATCCGCACGTTCCCTGAACAGAAGCAATGTTGACCCGGGGACCTTTCCCACACTGAAGGATCTGTATCTGAACATGAAGGAGATAAAGGGACTCGAGAGGGTGAGCGGCGTCCTCTCGGCTTTTGCAGAGGGCTCGCTGTCAGGATACAGCCGACATACCGACATCTCCCCTGACAGCATGTTCACGGTGTTCGACATGGAGTCCCGGCGGCCCGGGCAGCTGTCCATAGCCATGTTCACCGCCCTGAGCTTCGTGTGGAACGAGATAAAGCGAGACAGGACACAGAGAAAGGCCGTGTTCATTGACGAAGCCTGGAAGCTGGCGGGAGCTTCCGCCGACAGGATGACGGCCTCATTCATACGGGAGATGTTCAAGACCATACGAGGCTACGGGGCATCTGCCTTCGTTATGACCCAGGAGGTATCGGATCTTCTGAGCGGAGACAACCGGGATCTCGGCAGGGCAGTGGCTGCAAATACAGACCTCAAGATATGCCTGCACGTGGACAGGGCGGATATGGACAGAGCACGGGAGATAATGGAGATGAGCGAAGAAGAGAAGGACTCCGTGCTGCACATGCACAGAGGAACGGGATTGCTCAAGAGCGGGGCCAACAGGCTGGCGGTAAGGTTCGCCGCATCAGAAGAGGAAAGGATGCTTCTGGAAGGAACAGCTGAGTATAACGGAGGACAATGAAAGGAGTGAAAAGAAGGATGTACAGAAGGACGGTAAGGGAACTATTGGAAAAGAGCGGACCGGTAAGGGAGGAGCTGGTCGAACTGTGGCTCATGCAGAAGTTCTCGCTTACGCACGAACGGTCGGCCAGAGCCATCCATTCCCTTAAAAGAGACAGGATCATCCATGCCCGGGAGGGGTACCTGAAGCTTGAAGCAGATGAGGAAACGGACCGCATGGCGGCAATGAGGAGCAAGGCTCTGCGGGTGGTCCTGAAGTTCCGGCCGTCAGGCTTCGTGTTTGAAAGGTCAGGCTTTCCGTTCATGTTCTCATTCGTGCATGAAGGGCTGATGGTGCAGGTGGCCTACATAATGCGGGGAAGCGAGGCGGCGGATTCTCTGCTTATGTGCAGCGAAGCACCGGATGAAGCCGACAGGCAGTTTGTCAGGAGGATAGCGGTAATGGAGGACCCGCGGGCGGTGAGCCTCGTAAGAAGATGCGGCATAACCATTTTCTGCACCGTGAATGACGAGATGGAAGCGAGGGTCCTGTCAAGAAGGGACAGCGAAAAGGCATGGGATGACGCGGCGTGAGAGCAAAAACCGCACCATCGGAAAATCAGTCAACACAGAAGGGACGATTTGATATATAATATATATTCAAGATACCGAAATACCGAAATACCGAATGTGCAGAGCACAGGAAGGAGCAGATGACATGGAAGGCTTTACGATCACAAAGCTCTGCGAAGGAGCATATAACATAAACGATGCCCATGACGATTCTTTCTATGTGGTCATAGGAGAAAAGCTCGCCCGGGTCATAGACACGGGAGTGACTGAAGGCGCAAGGATAACCCCGGTCATAAGAGAGATCACCGACAGGCCTCTCGTACTGGTGGTGACTCATGCCCATTTCGACCACATGTACCACATGGATGAGTTCGATACGGTGTACATGAGCCATAAGGAGCTGACGCTGAAGGAAAGTTTCCTTGAGAACATGAAGCACGGAAAGGACATCGACTTCGCGAAGACTGTCGACATCTCCACTGACAGCGTCATCGATCTCGGCGGCGTCACGCTCTCGGTATGCGATCTGGCAGGTCACACACCGGGAAGCGTCATCATACTCGATGAGACACACGGTCTCCTCTTCACGGGGGACGCCATAGGAAGCGGTTGCGGAGTTTGGATGCAGGTCTCTTCATCAGTGTCTCTGGACAAGTATTATGCAGCGTTGAAAGACGCCTTCGCATGGCTGGTGAAAAAAGGCGGCAGGATGGCCTTCTGGGGCGGGCATAACAAACAGGTCGCCCAGTCGGAACAGGTGCCGGGCTTCAATCCTCTTTCCATGGGACTCCTGGCAGACCTGATAGACCTTGTTGACCTGGTAAGGAACGGCAAGCTGGAATACAGGCCTGTTGATGGAAATCCGGGTTCGGATAAACCTGTCGCTTACGCCGCATGGGGCAGGGCAGAGATGCTGTTCTCGCCTGATGCGATACACTCGGACAACATGTCGGAATAAGGGGCGGATCCGGATAAATGAACGGCAAAACACACGATATAGGCGGAAAGATCCCCAAGAAGATAGTGTCGCTTCCTTTTTCAACGGAATATCTGAGCAAGAAAAACTGCATGGAGAAGGCAGGGCAGATACTTGAATCCGGACGGCTCGACGGCATGACCCGGAAGGAGATAGCCCGGGAGATATATTTCCATGCCCGAGCCTTCAGCTTCTGCAAGAGATATGAGAAGCTGGGCTGGAAGCCGATACGCTGGGTGATCGAGAGGGCAGACCCCATAGACCTTGCCGATTTCGGCGACACGAAGGGCAGGAAGGCCGTATACAGGCTCTTCTGGCTCCTGCACGCAAAATAAAAGAAAAACAATAAAACATAGACATACAAAGAAATAACCAACATGGATACGATCTGGAAGATACTGGGCATAGAGCCCACCAAGGACAGAAAGAAGATCACTGCAGCCTACCGCTCACTTCTCTCAAAGGCAAATCCCGAGGAGAGGCCGGAGGAATTCATGGAGCTGAGAGACGCATATGAGCAGGCTCTCAGATACTGTGAAGAAGAAAACGATGAGGAAAACGCACGCTCTCCTCTTACTCCCGTCGAACAGTGGAGAAATCAGCTGGAGGAGCTGTATCGGGATTTTCCCAGAAGGATAGATCCCGGGCAATGGAAAATGCTGCTCAACAGTCCCGTGTGCGTATCCATCGACACCAGGGCACAGGCAGAAGAGCGGATGCTGGCATTCTTCATGGAGAAATGGTTCATTCCGCATACGGTATGGCAGCTGATCGACAGCACCTTCGGACTGTCGGAGGAGATAGACAGCCTGTATGAAAGATATCCGGCGGATTTTCTGGATTATGTCATATTCAGCGGAATAAGATACAATGACGTTCTGCCGTTCGAAATGTATGAACCGGGAAAGAACGGAGAAGAATGCGAAGCGGTATTCAGACTGTTCGGGCAGATAAGGAAGAACATCGAGGAGAACGCTCCCGAGGTCATTTCCCAGATGGAAATGCTCTCGGAGAGACATCCGTATCTTGATGCGATAAAGCTGAGCTATCTAACGAAGCACGGCGACGAAGAGCGGAAGAAGGAGCTGGAGGCTCTTGCCGAAAAGCATTCAAGGGTGCCTTTCATCCTCGGAGAGTGGGCGATAGCCCTGAGCGACCTGGGAGAATATGAGGAGTCCGTTAAGGTCGCGAGAAGTTCACTGGACATCAACCCGGACAACGTGGGCCTTTCCTGGAATCTGGCCGACAGCCTGTCGAAGCTCGGACAGTACCAGGAGGCAGTCAATGTCCTCAATAACGTTGCCAGGAACAACCGCGACCCAAGGATCTTCTACGAGGTGGACAGACAGCGCAGGCAGTGGAATGAGTTCATCATAGAAGAGGATGCGCGAAAGCTGGAACGGGATCCGGACAACGATCAGCTGAGGCTTGATCTGTGCTGGGCATACTTCGAGAATGACATGATGGAGGAGACGGTCGATACGGTAAGCCTCCTCGGACATGAGAAGCCTGATCCGTTCAGCTATTACAATCTGCAGTCCAGCATAGCGGCAGAGCTGGGAAGATGGGACGAGGCCATAGAGCTGACGGATTCCCTGATCTTTTCGATCGAGCAGATGCCGCCGGAGGATGAGAGGAAGAAGAGGCTGGGCGAGATGTGGCTCAAAAGGGCCATGAACATGTATGGGGCAAAGAAGGATATCTCCGACATAGCCGAATGCTATCTGACAGCCATGGAAAAGGGCGCTGACAGGCGGGAGGCATATGACCATCTGGTCGCCCTATACATGGTCCGGGACGATTACGAAAAGGCTGTTGAGTACGCGAGAGCGTCTCTGAGGATCAATCCTGATTCCTTCACGGTATGGTACCGCCTCAGCTATTCTCTGTTCTGCCTGAGACAGGACGGAGATGCCTTCGATGCCATCAACAGAGCCATCGACATAAATCCTTCCGACTCCGACATGTATGTCCTCAAGGCAAGGATACTGATCAGGAACGGAGTGGCGGATCAGGCCAGGGAGATACTGGGGATGCTGTGCGAGAACGGGCTGGAGAAAGATCCGGGCGTGGTGTTCTGCATGGGACTTGCCGAAAGGCTGGAGAAGAATGATGATAACGCAGCTGAGCCGTTTTTCAAGGAGGCCATCCGTCTCATGGAGAAGGATAACAGAGACTACGATTTTGCGGCTGAACTGTATTACAGATATCTCATCATCGTGGGCAGGAAACTGGACGCCACCGTCAAGAGGGACAGATCAAAGATGCTCACCCTGACCAGCAGGGGACTGGCTTCGGACCCGAAGCACGAAGGCCTCATGGACTACAGGGCATGGCTGCTGGCAAGGCGGGAAAGATACGCAGAAGCTCTCGAGCTCTATGAGAAGCTTCGTGAGAACAAGGACCATGACCGGGATGTGGATTACCAGATAGGAATAATCCATTACCGTAATGTAGAGACAGAAAGCGAAGAGTGCATAAAGAGCTTCAGGGAGTGCCTTGACAGGGGCGGGGACATAAACGCGCATTTCTACCTTGGCATGAGCCTGCTGTTTTCAGGACAGCTGGACGGAGCGGAGGAGCAGTTCAGGCTTCTCGAAGAGGCCAGGCCTGATTCCATCGATGCCCCTCACAGGCTTGCTCTCGTATGCATGGCCAGAAGCGAATACGATGAGGCCATTAAGCATCTGAACAGAGCGATAGACAGGGCAGAGAAGAGACGGAAATGGGATTTTCTCTATCTGTACGTCCTGAAGGGGCTGGTCCTAAGAAGGATGAAGGATCCGGTGAGTGCCATCAAGACCTATCATGAGGCCGACCGCAGACACGATATGGACTATCATACTGTGGTCTTTGAGACCTATGTACAGTTCGGAATGCTCTCTGAAGCGGAAAAGCTGCTAAAAAACTGGAAGCCGGACACGCAGAAAGGCAAGAGTGAGAAGGTGGAGAAGGAGATCGTCCTTGCAATGCTCAGCAACGATTTCCCTCTGGCAGAAGCACTTATAAGCATCAACGGGAAAATGCTCGGAGAGCGAACGACCGATTACTATGCAAGAGTCATGGCCAAGAACAGAGCAGACTACGAAGAGGAGATCAGGCTGCTCAAGAGCCTGCTTAAATTCGAGGGCAGGAACGGCGACAAGTCGCTGTACCACAATCAGCTGGCATTGCGGTATTTCCGAATGGGAGATTCGAAGAACCGGAAGGCGCATGCAAGAAAAGCCATCGAACTGATAGACAAAAAGCTTGAGGAAGCAAGTCTTGGCAGGACACTGTATCTGTCCAGAAAGACCGTGGCTTTGGCGATACTGGGAAGGTTTGAAGAGTGCGACCGCCTGACCGAAGAAGTGAGAAAACGGCCTTTGTGCGAGAGCTGCCCATATGCCGCATGCAAGGACATGGATCAGTTCGAACGGGACATCCTCGAGATAAAGGGAGACCTGGAGGGAGCACTGGCACTGGCAAGAAAGCGCGTGCACATGTGGCCTGATGAGGAGTCCTTTGTAATCATGATAAACAATCTATCAAAACCAGAGGGAGACAAAGCATAACATGCTCATAGGAATAGATCTGGGCACCACCAACAGTCTGGTGTCATGCTTCAGGAACGGAGAGCCTGTCATTATACCAAACAGGCTCGGGCAGCCTCTGACGCCGTCGGTGGTCAGCATCGACGATTCGGGCAGCATACTGGTCGGAGCCACCCGGAAGGAATACGGGCTGACGCACCCCGACAGGAGTGCTTCTGTGTTCAAGCGAGCTATGGGCACCGACAGGAAGTACGCTTTGGGGGACATGGAGTTTGCTCCGGAGGAGCTGTCCGGCATCGTGCTCAGGTCCCTTAAGGAGGACGCCGAAGTCTTCCTCGGACAGAGCGTGGACGAAGCCATAATATCCGTGCCCGCGTACTTTGACGACAGGCAGAGAAAGGCCACCAAGAGAGCGGGAGAACTGGCAGGACTCAAGGTATCAAGGATAATAAACGAGCCTACAGCTTCCGCACTCAGCTACGGAGTGGGCAAGGACGGACTGTCGGAGCACTGTATGGTATTGGATCTTGGCGGCGGCACCTTCGATGTCACCGTTCTTGAGTACTATATGAACATAATGGAAGTGTACGCCATCGCGGGGGACAATTTCCTCGGAGGAGAGGATTTCACCGACGCCCTTGCGGGACTTTTCGTGTCAGCGCTTCCGATCCCCGCTGAAAAGCTCAGCCCGAGCGACCTGAGGAGCATCAGGAGCGCCGCCGACAGGTGCAAGGAAGGCTTTTCAAAGAGCAATGTGTCAACGATGACCGTAAAGCTTTCAGGCGAGGAATACGAGCGGGACATAGAGGAGCAGGACTATACCGAGGCCTGCGGAGACCTGCTTGCCAGGCTCTCAAGACCGATAGAGAGAGCTCTCAGGGACGCAAAGGTCACCTTGGGTGACATAGACAGGGTGATCCTGGTCGGAGGAGCCATGAAGCTTCCGCTCGTCAGGAAGTACATACGGCAGATAACCGGCAAGGATCCGGAGTTTACGGTGGATCCGGACACGGCCGTTGCGCTCGGAGCTGCCATCCAGTGCGCCATGAAGGAGAGGGATTCCGAGATAGAGGAGGTCATACTGACCGACGTATGTCCGTACACTCTCGGGACCGAGGTGGTGGAATTCAACGGTTCCTTTGAGGAGAGCGGCAGATATCTTCCGATAATTGAGAGGAACACTGTCATCCCCGTATCGAGGAAACAGACCGTATATACCGCAAGGGACGACCAGACATCAGTCGAGGTCAAGGTCCTTCAGGGCGAGAGCAGGCTTGCAAGGAACAACCTGCAGATCGGCACACTGTCCGTCGATGTCCCGAAGGCTCCTAGGGGACAGGAAGCCATCGAGATCACATATACGTATGATGTGAATGCGTTGCTCGAAGTCACCGTCAGGGTCATCTCCACCGGAGAGATGAAGAAGACCATCATACAGAACGAGGACGGCACGCTCACCCGGGAGGAGGCTGAGGAGAGGATGAAAAGACTGTCCTACCTCAAGCAGAGCCCGAGGGAGGAGGAAGGCAACAAGTATGCCATGTTCCTGGCCGACAGGATGTACCGGGAGTCATCGGGAAGACAGCGCGAAGAGATCGCGGCCCGGATCGATGAGTTCGACAGGATCCTCGAGAGAGGCACCAGGCTGGAGATCGACAGCGCAAGAAAGAAGCTGCTGGAATTCCTCAAGGAGAAGGATCCGGAAACAGGCTACAGCAAAATACTTTCATAATGAAAAAAGGCTGCGGTTTTCCGCAGCCTTCGGTGCTTTTTAATTAAGATTGGAGGAAGGTCCGTCAGGTACTTCGAGAAACAGATCGCAGACTTCCTGTATGTCATCCAGATCGGTCCCCATGATAGAGATATTGTACATGTAGTCTCCGTACTGCCTTACCAGAGTGTACTGTGTGAAGCCGATGGGCGAACCGGAGTATGAGCAGCGTACTCCTATGAATTCCTTTCCCGACAAGGTGACGGTTATAGGATCAGAGAAGACTGAACCGTCTTCCGCGCTCGCAAGCTGACCCATCTGGAACAGCAGATACTCCTTCCGGTTCTTTCCGGCAATATCGTCAATGGATATGTTTTCAAAGAAGGTCATGATCATGACGTTCTGCATGCTCTTCAGATCGAAATTAAAGGCGTATAGATCCGGAGTGACGAAGTTGTTCATGAAATCCTCGCCGGACCATTCACTGAGTGCTCCGGGCTCGAGGTCGAAGCTTTCCGCGAGCTCGTACAGATCCATCTGAGTCCAGCCGGTTATATCTATCAGTATGCCTGCGAACGGATTGTAGAAATATGTCTTTCCGCTTTGGGAGTATGTATAGCCTCTTGTGAGCTGTGAGTAGTCCGTCACTTCCTGTTCCGCGTCCGGGACATCATCGAGCTGTCCGGAAAACTCCTCTATCTCGGAGGATGCTTCCGGGGAGAGAGGGATAGGCTGATGGCTCTTTCTGTCCTGAAAATGTCCGCCGGCTCCTCTCGAAGAAAAGAACGGACGGCTCTCCGGATCCGTTGAGCTGCTCGGCTCGCCGGCGATCCCATTGCAGGCGGTCATGACCGCCAGGGCGGCCGCCATAAGCATTATCAGTAGTCTTCTGAACGTCATTCGGTCTGTCCTCCTCATCTCTTTTCTTCATTATACCCCATCTTCACCTGACATTCCACTGCAAAGAAGGCTTTTCCGTGCGTTATTACAACTATAATTATTAAACTGTTGCGGAGAATAAATACTGTTGTTTTTGACGGCAGGATATGATAATATGTTATCAAGAAAGTCGGAAGGAGGAACGGCCGTGGAAGAAAAGAGCAGGACATACTGCTGCATAGACCTGAAAAGCTTTTACGCCTCAGTCGAGTGCGTGGACAGGGGACTGGACCGGCTCACCACCAATCTGGTGGTGGCGGACAGCTCAAGGACGGACAAGACCATATGTCTGGCCGTGTCTCCGTCGCTCAAGGCCCTGGGCGTCCCGGGCAGACCGAGACTGTTCGAGGTCAAGAAGATCCTGTCTGATTACCGGATCAGGACAGGAGAGCATGTGGAATATATAACCGCAGTCCCGAGGATGGCGCTGTATGAAAAGGTGTCCGGGAACATCTATTCGGTATACCTGAGGTACGTGGCTCCCGAGGATGTTCATGTCTACTCTATAGACGAGGTCTTCATAGACTTGACAAAATACATCGAGCTGTATAGGAAGAGCGCTCACGAGCTGGTCATGGAGATGATCAGGCGGGTGCTTGCCGAGACCGGCATCACCGCGACCCGGGGGATAGGACCCAACATGTACCTTGCGAAGATATGCATGGACATCACGGCAAAGAAGGCAAAGCCCGACAGGGACGGTGTGAGGATACGGGAGCTTGATACCGACAGCTACCGCAGGACCCTGTGGGAGCATGAGCCGATAACCGATTTCTGGAGAGTGGGTCCGGGAATAGCCAGGAGGCTCGCCAACCACAGGATATATACCATGGGGGACATCGCCAGGACCAGCATCAATAATGAAGATGTCCTGTTCAGGGAACTGGGAGTGGACGCCGAGCTCCTTATAGACCATGCCTGGGGGTATGAGCCTACTACCATGGAAATGATAAAGAACTACAGGCCGTCGGCAAATTCCATGGGCTCGGGACAGGTGCTGATGAGACCGTATTCCTACCGGGAAGCAGAGATCATCGTCAGGGAGATGACGGAGGAGCTGGTACTGAACCTGACAGAAAAGGACCTGGTGGCCGGGGGGATAGTGCTCCATGTCGGATACGATACCACGTCGCTGTCAGGCTATGACGGTTACGGCGGTGAAGTGAAGGTCGATTACTACGGCAAGAAGGTGCCGAAGTCAGCCCACGGGACCGTATCCTTCACCAATCCGACCAATTCGATGAAAAAGCTCACGCAGGCGGCAGCAGAGATCTATGCCCGGCAGGCGGATCCTGCGCTGAAGGTCAGAAGGATAAGCGTCACGGCGATAAACGTGATACCAAAGGCGGAGAACGTCGAGCAGGTGGATCTGTTCAGCATGGGCGACACCGAGGACGAAAAGAGCGAGCGGCTCCAGAAGTCGATGGTCAGCATTCAGAAGAAGTTCGGCAAGAACATGCTGCTGAAGGGTCATGACCTTAAGGAAGGCGCTACCAAGCGCGAAAGGAACAAGCAGATAGGAGGACACAAGGCCTGATGGGAAAGTATGATGACATCATCTCAATGGACAGGCCGCGTTCAGCCTATCCGAAGATGAAGGTATCAGACAGGGCAAAGCAGTTTGCTCCTTTTGCCGCCCTGACCGGCTATGAGGATGTCATAGAGGACAGGGGAAGAGTCTTTGACAGGAGACGATTTCTCTCTGACGAGGAGAAGGAGAAGATCAACAGCGTCCTGTCTGCCCTGAAGAAGAATGACATGGTCTCAATGGAGTACTTCGCTCCGGAAAGCGATGATGACCTGGGTTTCTACAAGGAGCTTTCGGGGAAGGTGGAAAGGATAGAGACCGAAAACCTCGTCATGAGGGTGGACGGGATAACCATTGATTTTGAGGATATATTCCGGATCAGAAAGCTTGCAGACAGATAGAAGCGGAAGAACGACTGATTTTATTTGAAATAGCAATAAAGCATAACAAAATCTTGTTTTGTACAATTGACGAAGGCCTCTGGGTATGCTTTAATGAAGCCAAAGCAGATCATATGACGGAGGTTTGTGTAATGGGCATTTTCGATAAGCTTCTGCAGGACGGAGCGAAGGCTCTCAGCGAACTGGCTACAGAAGAGAACAAGGAGAAGGCAGCAAACTTTCTCAATGCGCTGAAGGAAGGCCTTGAGGAAGTATCGGACCAGATCAAAGAACGGGCGAAGGAAGCCAACATCGATTTTGATGATCTTAAAAGCCGGTCTTCAGGAGATGTGGAGTACAAGGAAGAGTATTTTGAAGAAGATCCTGAGGATACCAGATCCTGCAGAGAAAAGATACTGCAGGTGCTGGCAGATGAGTTCCCGAAATACGAAGTGAAGGAAGATGTATCTCCTCTGACCATCGGCGGAACTGGCAAGTTCATGAACTACTCCATCGGAGTATATGACGGACAGGAGCCCAAGCTGTTCATCATGATCATTGGCAAGACCACCACATCCCACAGGGAGTACAGGTGGAGCCGCGAGGAAGCGGAAAAGAAGGGCTGTGTGTTCCTGAACTTCGTCGAGCATTATCCGAACAGGGTCGAGTACATAAAGGAAAGACTGGCAAAGTATCTGTAATACAACTCAGTAATATAGGGAAGAGAAACGCATTTATGCGCCTGCGGTGGATGCAGCGGGCCTGTTAAGAGCGCTTTGCAGGCAGCGGGGCCTCGTACCATCCGGTATCGTAAGCACAGCTTACTTCATGGCTTTTTCTCTTCCCTTGTTTTTTATTCATGAGCATTCTGGACGAAGTGACGAAAAGGGAAGTCTGGGAGGACTTCCTTGACAGAAAGATCTCGATGCAGCAGCTGACCCGAAGAGAGGAAAAGCGGCTGAGAGAGTACATAGAGAACGAAAGGTACCCTGTAAAGCCGGAGGACCTTACATTTTCGTTGCCTGAAAAAAGAGTGATATCCAAGTTCATGTCATCCAAAAAGAGAGTGGTGTACACTTTTACGGAGGACGAGACATGGGTGCTGAAACTCATTGCATTTCTTCTGTACAGATATGACGACAGACTGCCCGATCACTGCTACTCCTTCAGGAGAAATACCGGTCCGAAGACCGCGATCCGGGATATATCGAGAATACCCGGCATAGAGAACAAGTATGCGGTCAAGCTGGATATCCATAACTATTTCAACTCGATAGATATCCCCATCCTCATGGACATGCTCAGAAAAGTCATAACGGATGACGAAAGGCTCCTTGCACTATTTGAGGAGATACTCACGAAGGATGAATGCATATATGAAGGGGAGATCATCCGTGAAAAACGCGGTGCAATGGCGGGAGTTCCTTTGGCGAGCTTTTTTGCGAATGTCTATCTGATGGATATGGACTTCCTTTTCGAAGACCAGGGAGTCCCGTATTTCAGATATTCAGATGACATTTTGCTTTTTGCCGACAGTGAAGAAGAAGCGTACAGGTCTGTCGGCTTGGTCGAAGAGATACTCACATCTAAAAAGCTGGAGATCAATCCTGACAAGACAAGGATCACCGACCCCGGCGAGATCTGGGAGTTCCTTGGATTCTCATATGTCGAGGGAAAGATAGACCTGGCGCAGTCAACTGTCAGGAAGATGAACAGAAGGATAAAGGTCAGGGCGAATAAGCTGCGGAGAAGCAGGAAGGTAAAGGGACTGTCCTTTGAAGAAGCTGCAACAGCGATGATCAGATACTTTGACCGGAAGTTCTATGACCTGTTCGGGACAGGAGAATACACCTGGACAGGCTTCTATTTCCCTGTCATAACTTCCACGCAGGGGCTAGCCAGGATAGACAGCCACATGCAGATGTATCTCAGATTCCTTTATACCGGAAAGCATACGAAGGCAAACTTCAGGGTGAGGTATGATGATCTTAAGAAACTGGGGTATACACCTCTCGTGTCAGAATACTACAGGTGGGAAGAGGAAAACAGGCTCCTAAGAGACCAGAACAAACGACATAACAGCTGAGCTTGAAGCAGACTAAACAAACTGCTTCAAGCTTTTTTATTCATGATATATGAAGGGCCGGACTGCGATGAGATCACGGCAGAATGCACGATTCTTCTCGTTGAACATTAGAAGACAGAATGCGGAAAACTTATGTAAGGTCTTCATGAAACTGCAGAAAGTGAATGTCAACGCGCATTCTTCATCCGAGGAAGGTATAGGCCCAGAGCTTAAGGCTGAATGAGTTAAAAGGGGCACATGTCTACATGACCTTTGGGCTCCGAAGCTTTTCCGTGTACAGATTGAAAAAGACAGGCAGGAAAAGGTATAATCAAAAGGAAAAATGAACGACAGACCGGTCAGGAAGACCGGGACACGGAGATGCGAAAAATGGGTTTACTTGATAAGATAGTAAAGGAACAGGCCCGGGAGGAAGAGGCCAAGACGAAAAAGGAACTGGACAGTCTCTCAAAGAAGGAACTCGAGAACAGGAAAAAAGAAGATTTCAAACGGAAGTCACTTCCCCTGATACTGCAGGCTCTGGACGAATTCCCCGAGGCCTGTATGAAAGCGGGGATAGACCCGCTTCCACTGCTGATACGAAAGAAACGGGGCTTCTTCGACAAGAAGATGTACAGTTGCCTGTGGGGCTACTATCTCATACCGTATTTCAGCCGATGGTACATAGTCTTCATGGCACGGGACGGCAGTTTCCATGCCCACATGAAAGAGGTGCGGGTCTCAGACGGACCGTATAAACAACACTATGAAAAGAAACGCGACGACATACCCGCCTGCTGGAGCACCGACATCGACGTGGACCGTCCCGAGGGCTCGAGAAAGGATTATACTGTAAAGACCCCGGTGAGGAACATTGAGGGAATCGGCAGGGATGAGGTACGGGGATTGATAGTGGACCAGATCATAAGTAAGGCTTTCAGCCTGACGGAGAATGACAACATCGCCAATCCCGCCATGCATGAAGCATTTGAGAGAGGCGACTGCGAAACGGCGGTGCTAAACATATTCTCCGAGTACATGAAACGCAACAGCAACGATCGAGATACGCTTCTGAGGAACAATGGACTCACGGAGTTCTACATGAGTCTGAAAAAAGACTGATGAGCAAAGCGAGACTTTTCGGGAGTCTCGGTTGAATGACCAGGTGAAAATGGTGTATCGTTCAACTTAAGGAAGATTGGATGATCTGGGAGGATGCATGAAACTAAAAAACACATTGATTGTTGTAAATGATATTGAAAGGTCGAAAAAGTACTACCATGACTTGTTCGGGTTGGAAGTGGTCCTGGACAATGACGGAAACATGATCCTGACCGAGGGGCTTGTGCTTCAGGACGTAAAGATCTGGAAGGAATTCCTAGGCAGAGATATCATTTCATATCATAACGCAGGTGAGCTGTATTTCGAAGAGAGGGATATTGAGGCCTTCATTCAGAAACTGGAAAAACAATATCCGGATACAGTCTATGTAAACAGGCTGATGACGCATAGCTGGGGACAAAAGGTCGTTCGATTCTATGATCCGGACGGGAACCTTATAGAAGTCGGGACGCCGATGTAAATGCAGGCACTGCTGCGGTCTAAGAAACACTTAACTTACAACTGAATAACAGAATCGACTTTAATCGGTTGAATGACCAGGTGAAAATGGTGTATCGTTCAACAAACTCGTCGAGAGCCCCTTTGACAGGATCATCATAAAACTGTGTGTCATTCACCCGACAGGATCGGGATAAAGAGAGACTTGGGGTAGGAGACGATCACAGAATAAGAGCAGTGCTGATAACAGCACTGCTCATTTTTGTTTTCTGATTTTACTTCTTCTTTGATACCTTCTTCTCGGAAGAGGAGATGGCACCCATCGGACAAACTAGTATGCACAGATGGCAGCCGACGCACTTCGATGCGTTCATGACTGGCCTGTCATTCTTCATCTCGATGGCCTGATGTCCTCCGTCCATGCAGGAGATGTGGCATCTGCCGCAGCCAACGCACTTTGTCCTGTCGAATTTAGGGTAGATTATATAGCTCCTGTCCAGCTCACTGGTGGGAACTATTCCTTCTACAGTCACACCGTCAAGCTCCTTTATCGACTTGTAGCCGTGGTCCTCAAGATAGAGGGCAAGACCGTCCTTAAGATCGGTTATGATGCGGGTGCCGTACTGCATGACAGCAGTCGTGACCTGCAGTGTGTCCGCCCCGAGAACTATGTATTCAAGTGCGTCTCTCCAGGTCTCGATGCCGCCCATTGCTGAGATGTGCTTTCCGGCCAGATTCTTGTCCTGGCTGAGTTCGGTGATGAATCTCAGGGCAATAGGCTTGACGGCCCTTCCGGAATATCCGCCTATGGATGCGTTAAAGATACCGTCGCTCGGATCGATGTCGACCTCTATGAGGCTCTTGATGGTGTTGATCGCGGCCACTCCGTCCGCGCCGCCCCTTATGGCTGCATCGGCACTTTCCTCGATGTGAGTAATGTTAGGGGTAAGCTTTGCGATGAAAGGCAGGGAAGTGTTCGCTCTTACGACTCGGCAGTACTTTTCAACGAGTTCCGGGATCTGCCCGACGTCGCTTCCGGTGTGCTCCTCCGTCATGTTCGGGCAGGAGAAGTTGAGTTCGAGAGCGTCGATCCCGCTCTTGTCGAGCATCCTTGCAAGATATGCCCATTCCTCCTCATCGCGTCCCATGACCGAGACCATGAGGAACTTTGTCGGGAAATCCTTTTTGATCCTTTTAAAGGTCTCGATGTTCTCGATGAATTCATGGTCGGACAGCTGTTCGATGTTCTTGAAGCCGATTATCCTGTTGCCGTTGCCCTTTATGGCAGAGTAGCGCGGCGAAGCCTCATTGATGTCCATCAGGCAGACCGTCTTGTATGAAACGCCTCCCCAGCCCTGATCGAAGGCGTAGGCGACCATGTCGTAGTTTGCCGATACGGCCGAGGATGAGAGCATGAAAGGATTCTCCATGGGCACTCCGCAGAAATCCGTCTTGAGGCTGTCATAGCTGAGGGGCTTGCGCTTTTCAGGAGCGTCCTTTCCGGCATCGAGTATCAGGTCCTTTATGTTTACGCCGACAGGACAGACCTTTTCGCACGGGGCATCGCATGCGGCGCACGGAATGCCGTCGGCCAGTTCGTTCCGGACCACATTCCTGTTGTCGAAGAAAAGGGAACGAAGCAGCCTGTCAGGTTCAAAGCGTCCGCAGGCCCTGGTGCACTTTGCGTCATGGCAGAGTATGCAGTTGTTCGTAAGCATTTTTGTTTCCTCCCGTACTGCCCGGCAGGGCAGGTATATGTATATAACAAATGTCTCTATACATTTATTTTAGAGAAAAAAGACGCCGATGTAAACAGGAAACCATGGCTGATTTTATGAACGATCACGGACCTTTTTTCGGCGGTCATTTCTGAGTGTTCGCAACTTTTTTTCCGTGAAGAGGTATACAGGTAAATGCCATAATATATGCGACACAGATACAGACCGTGCAGCCTTGAGGCTGCCCATTATCCGGAAAGGAGAAATGACCCATGGCAGAAATGGAAAACGCATATGTAAAGGCACTCGTAAATGATGAAGGCGGGATCAGAGTGACGATGAGCGGCAGGACCTTTGAGGTCATCCGGCTTATGTCTGCCCGGGTAAAGGTGTTCATGTCAGACCGGGATATCCCGGACTTGGAATCGCGGCACATGTTCAAGGACCTGTTCGATGACATGTTCTACGGGATCCTCGAAAAGAGAGGCGAAGTATGGGGACAGGCCGTGGTTCGCGAGATGAAAGGCAAAACTGACCCGGATCTCAGGAAAGCAAACTGAACATCGGAAGCCACTGTGCTTCCGTAAAGTCACGTCACTGAAGCGGGCGGCAGAGATACTTCGTTGCCAATGTATTACAGAATAAAGCTCTGTTGCAATATCCTCAGTGAACGGCGGCACCTCGGCCGAAGCGGCGTGACAGTTACTTCGGTGGTATACAGCAGTTCGAATCTGCACTCCCCGTTAGGGGATCGGTTTATAAAACTGTTGCGGATATTCTCGGCCGGGACCGCCCAATTATGAAATTCATTTAAAACTATTCAAGGATAAGGAGAGATGTACATGTCCAACAGGATCACGAAAGCGGTCGAGAAAAAGAACAGTGATATGGAAAACGGCAGAGTAACAAACTTCATGGGCAACGATTCATTCGCTCCGGATCCCATCACAAGACTTAAGATAGCTGCGGCGAGCAGCATTTTCGGCGAGCCCCGGTATTACAGGGACGGGATGGACCGGAAGGGTTACCTGAAGAGGAGCCTGCCTGACTGGCTGATCCCGATGCTCACGGACGACGGCGGCTATGCCGTCGGAGATACGTCAGCATATATGGAAAAACTCATAGACGCCGCGCTGGACTATGACTTCGGGGCAACGCTGGAACTTGCCGGCGAGCTGAGGAAGGACTATCTTGCAAGGCTCAATCCTCAGGTCATCATGGTCAGGGCAGCCATGCACCCCGGCAGAGCACGGTTCAACAGGGATAACCCCGGTCTGTTCAGGAACATTGAGAGCAAGGTCATGTCAAGGGCAGATGAGCCTGCAGTGCAGGCGTCATACTATCTCTTTGCAAATGACGGAAAGAAGAACGGGATCCCCAGCATACTCAAGCGTTCATGGGCCGACAGGCTTGAGAAGAGCACAAGATACGAGATAGCAAAGTACAAGAACAGTGAGATCGGCATGATCGACACTGTAAGGCTCTGCCATGCCAACAGCGAGTACTTAAACGAGCTGATGAGCACGGGCACGCTGGAAACTGATGACGAAGAGAAGACATGGGAGAACCTTCGTTCCCGGGGCCGTTCCTGGAAGGAGATCGTCAGCGTCACAAAGATCCCTCACATGGCTCTGCTCCGAAACCTCAGAGGCATTGCATCAGAGCTGGAGGATGATGCCGGTGACAGACGGTTCTTTTCAGGTATCCTGGAAGAGCTCGAAAAGGGCGTCATCACGGGAAAACAGTACCCTTTCAGGTACTATGCCGCATATATGGCCTGCAAAGAGTCAGACTGCAATTTCAAGCCTCTCATAATGGCTTCACTGAAGAGATGCATGAACGCGGCAGTCAGAAACATGCCCGTGCTGAAGGGCAAGGTCATGGTCCTTTCGGATAACTCAGGTTCTGCCTGGGGAGCCATCCCTTCGGAGTACGGCAAGGTGACTGTGGCCGAGATCGACAATCTCAGTGCCATAATAACGGCGATGAGATCCGAGGAAGGCTACGTGGGCATCTTCGGCGACAGGCTGGTCCGAGTGCCTGTCGACAGTGAGAGCGACGTGTTCGAGACTCTGGGAAAGATCAATGCCATCGGAACCGGTATAGGCTTCGCAACAGAGACCGGTGTGTGGACCTTCTTCAGGGAAGCCGTCGAAAAGAAGGAACATTGGGACACAGTGTTCATCTACTCAGATATGCAGGCCGGTTACAGTCAGCTGTACAGCACAAAGAGGACCGACTGCTCGGGATTCATTAAAAGGAAAGGGCTCTCCGTAAAGGGCAGTAAAGACATGATCAATGTGATGCAGCTCGTCGAGATATATCGAAGGGATATATTCAGGGACATGAATGTGTTCGCTGTCCAGACGGCAGGCTACGACAACACCGTCCTTCCTAAGTCCATGTACCGTACGGCCATACTGACCGGATGGACAGGCAAGGAAGCAATATATGCCGACAGAATGATAAGGATATGGGATGAGCCCTCATCCCGTGACCGGATATGAACTGTGACGAGACCCGTCCATGCCTTGCCATGACGGGTCCGGTCGATCTGAGGAGGTGTGAAGATGAAACTCTTTGAGGACTTCGAAGCCGTATGGTTCCCGGTGGAGGTACTGAAGCTCGTGACGAAGAGAGGGTATCTGTACTATATCTATGACTCCGGATCAAAGAAGTGGAAAAAGTACTACAGAGCCGGAAACGTCAGGATCAGTCTGGACAGATATCGGGACGTGAGCAGGGAAGAGATGACACTGGCCATGGGCGGGAGCTTTCCGGCCGGAGAGACTGACTTCATGAGGCAGTGCGGATACCGGACTCTGAATATACGGGATATCATCAGTCTGTTCGAAGAGGACTATCCTGCATACATGTCAGACAGAATGGTGTACCGTGCACTCCAAAGGCTCCTGACGGAACCGGATACGACTGTCAAGGAATGCGAGATGGTCAGGGACCTGCTGGAGAAAGCTTGTGAAGCAGATACTGACAATGATCTTTTGCTCGAACAGATAAAAGAACTGAGCCGCGATATTACGGGAAGGGACATATATTCAGATGAGATCGAAATAGTGGACGGCCATGACAGTTCGTCGTTCGTCTGGATCACGCCTGCGAGGGTGACAGACTACACGGATTCAAACGGCTGGAACAATGTCTCAACAATGAGTAGCGTCCAGATCTCGATAGACGAGCAGGATGTCGGAAATTACCTCTCGCCGTTTTTGTATAAGTACTTCGATAATGACCTCATGGCCAACAGGATGAGGAGAGAGCATCATTGGACGGATGATGACGGCACTGAGCATTCGACATATCTGACAGGCTTTCAGTGGTACCTGACACATAACTTCTACACTCATGAATCCATGCAGGATATCATAAATGACCTGCGGGATACCATGGAAGCACTTCGTTCGGGACGCGAAAACGAATATACCGAAGAGCTTCTGGAAGGATGCGCACCCGAAGAGGGTTCCGCGGAAGAGGAACAGGATGAGGATGAGGATGAGGATGAGGAATATGCCGCGTTCCCTCCAAGGGACAGGCGGACGGAGACAGGGAGGATCATCAGCTTCTTCGAACGCCTCATATACAGGCTCGAGTACATGATGAGAGTCGGAAAGGAAAAAGGCTTTGATCTCATCTCCTTTATGGGACCGTAGCTCCACCGGAAGGATCCATTCCGAACAAACGACCGGAAGAGGAACGGTCGTTTTTGATTGCATGTTGATATATGTTGACTGTGTTGAATGAGATTCCAGTATGTTGCAACGGATAGAAAAGAGCTGTGAAATGGAGTATAATAAACATAGTGAAAAAGACAGGAGGCTGAACTGATGATATATCGAGATTTCAAGGGACTGTCCCTTTCGATGCTTGGCTTCGGGACCATGCGCCTTCCTCTGAAGGAAGACAAGTCCATAGATGAGGAGCTTGTTGCCCGGATGACGGATTATGCTCTAAGCCACGGAGTCAACTACATCGACACTGCATGGCCTTACATGAGCAATCTTTCCGAATCGGTGATGGGAAGAGTCCTCAAAAAGTACCCCAGAGGAAGCTACTATCTGGCGACGAAATATCCGGGACACATGATAATGGACAGCTATGATCCTGCCGACGTCTTCGAACGCCAGCTGAAGAAGTGTCAGACAGAGTACTTCGATTTCTATCTGCTGCACAATGTATATGAGAACTCCATACGGACCTACGAGGATCCAAGATGGGGCATAATCGATTACTTCATTGAACAGAAGAAGAACGGAAGGATCAGGCATCTGGGCTTCTCAAGCCACGGTGACGTGCCTCTTCTGAAAGAGTTCCTGGACAAATACGGCGATGAGATGGAATTCTGCCAGATCCAGATGAACTATCTTGACTGGAAGCTGCAGAAGGCAGAGGAAAAGTATGCTCTTCTGACACAGAGAGGCATCCCTGTATGGGTAATGGAGCCGGTCCACGGCGGAAAGCTTGCTACTCTTGAAGAAGGACAACAGAAGGAGCTTAACGGCCTGCATGCCGGTAGCGCGGCTTCCTTCGGATTCAGATGGTTGCAGCAGTATCCGAATGTTACCATGGTTCTTTCCGGCATGTCGAATATGGAGCAGATGATAGACAACATCAATACCTTTGACCATATGGATCCAACCGGAGAAGAAGAGAACAAAGTCCTGGCGGGGATAGCCGATTCCATGAGCGACCTTATCCCTTGCACGGCCTGCCGTTACTGCTGTGACGGTTGTCCGATGGGACTTAACATCCCAGATCTTCTGTTTAAGTTCAACCAGTTCAGGAACGGCGGCGGAAGCACCATAGCAATGCAACTGGACGCTCTGCCGGAGGACAAACTGCCTTCAGCCTGCATCGGATGCGGCGCATGTGCTGCGGTATGCCCTCAGAGGATAGAGATCCCTGACGAATTGGCAAGATTCAGTGAAGAACTCTCCAAGCAGCCGAGCTGGGCAGCCATCTGCAAGGCACGCGCAGAAGCCGAGAAGAAGGCAAGGGAACTGGAGAAAGAATAAAGATATATAGTGGTTAGCGGCTGATCCGAAACAGAAATCGGGTCGGCCGTTTTTCTGCTATTGGCTGGTTAATCTTTTTATGAACTGTTCAGTTCATGTTCCATATATGTTCACATGAAGTTCAGACAGGGGATGTATCATAATTCCGAGATCAGAAAATGATTGGAAGGAGAATCAAAATGCTCAACAAGAAGATAATGGCGGCAAGCCTTTCGATAGCGATGCTCATTTCGCTCGCGGGATGCTCCGGCGGAACGAGTTCGCGGCAGCAGGAAGAGGACAGCATTCAGCGGACAGAACAGACCGACGCCCAGAATGAGATAGAGATAAATGAGACTGTAGACAACCGGGAAGACGGTGAACATGCAATAGAAGCTGACGGAGTCACGCGGAGCTATTCAAACGTCATGGTCACAAAGACGGGAGAAGCCAGCGGAGATGAGGCTGATTTCTACGGAGCCAATTCGGCGATATTTGCGACGAACGGCCGGACCCTGGACCTCAGTGAGATCATCGTCAAAACCAACGGCACGCACGCAAACCGGATATTCTCTTACGGTGAGGGAACGACGGTAACTGTCTCGGATTCAGTGATCGAGACAAGCGGCAACTGCTCAGGCGGCATCATGACCACAGGAGGCGGTACAATGATCGCCAATGACCTGTCAGTTCATACCACCGGAAATTCTTCACGGGCGATACGTTCCGACAGAGGCGGCGGCACAGTGACTGTCACCGGCGGTAGCTATACCACGGACGGAGTCGGTTCGCCTGCAATCTATTCAACGGCAGACATCACCGTGAATGAGGCGTCTCTGACAAGCACCTCTTCACAGGGAGTTGTCGTTGAGGGCAAGAACAGCGTGACTCTGAATAACGTGACGCTTTCAGCCACAAACAATTCCAAGAACTCTGATAAGAGCGACTGGTATCAGGCAGTAATGCTATATCAGTCGATGTCAGGGGACGCGCGGGACGGAACATCGTCATTCTCAATGACAGGCGGAAGTCTTGACAACTATAACGGAGACATATTCTTTGTAAACAACACCGTTGCAGTGATCGACCTCAACAACGCCAGGATAACCAACCACGATCCTGACGGAGTCTTCCTCAGGGCGCGGGCAGCAGGATGGGGAAACGAAGGCAGCAACGGCGGACAGGTCACACTGACGGCAAAGCACCAGAACATAAACGGCAATATCCTGGTGGACGGTGTATCCAACCTGAATCTATACCTGGATGAAAGCAGCGTTTTCGAAGGAGCCATCAATCCGGACGGTGAGGAAGGTGATGTATATGTCGAGATAAGCGGATCAGCTGTCTGGAAGCTGACAGGAGATTCATACATCACATCCCTGACCTGCTCACGGGATTCGATAGATCTGAACGGCTACAAGCTGTACATAGACGGAGAGGAGTACCGGGAAGGAAGCACAATGAACGGAGAAGCAATTGAAACAGTTGTATATTCCTCTTCTCACGGCACAGATATGTCACCTCCTGACGGACAAGGCGGACCTGGTGGAGACAAGCCTGACGGCGACCCTCCTCAGATGCCTGGTGGAGGACAGCCTCCCGAGAAGCCTTCCGGAGAAGACTGAAAAGATCATAAGTATATGCAAAATGAAAGGGACGGACTAAATGCCCGTCCCATTATGTTTTGCTCTTATCCTAATTGATATGCGTTCCCGAAGGAACAGTCAATTGTTTCTTATGACTTATCACAATACTTTACAGTTCTGTTCATCACAGGGACATGAACTCTCCGAGCCATATGTCCTGGTCCTTGCAGGTGATGACTCTCCTATCTTCCTTCTTTTCTTCTGGAATCTCGATGCAGAATATCGTGTCGGCATCCATAGCGTCATCGGTAATCTCGCAACCGTTGCTTTCAGCTATGAGCCGAGCCATCTCATGCATATTCATCATATCGCCCTTGGCATATCTGTCCAGGAGTATGCCTGCCGAGGCAAGGACATTTGAAGAATTGCTTGACATCACAGCTCTCTGATCCGGAGAGTCCGTCCAGATCACTTCTTCGCTTTCAAGATCAAAGATGACAAGTGTAAGTCCTTTACAGTTTCCTGAAGAGAGGGAGCTGGTCTGTTTAACGGCTCTTACATCGAAAAGATCCGATCTGTCGAGCTCGTCTCTCTCCATCCAGCCTCCGAGGCAAGGCATGTCCCTGAAGGCGATGCCGGTAAAGGAGTTGACATATATCCGGATGATATCGGCATTCTTCTTTGCCCTTTCGACATCGATGTCTATGAATTCGGCTACGCCTTTTCCTCCGAATTCGCCTCCGTCGGTGATATCACCGGAGTGAATTATCGATTGGTCATCATTCTTTAGTCCGTTCCAGTAGGAAACTGATCCTGTGGCGATGAGCGAACCGTCCTTTGCCCACTTATACAGATTGGCTGAAAGGTCAAGGTCGATTCTATCTTCGGCAGTATTTGTCCACCAAATGAAGAAGCGCATGTCTTTGGCAGAGCCGTCACTGTTCCTTTCGATAGGAAGTCTTGAGCCTCTTGGATATGAATTGGCAGAGCCGGTCTTGTCTGAGACTTCCGTAGGAAGAGGTATCCTGATAAGCTCCGGGTCGATGTATATCTTTCCCAGAGGCTCTTCCTTTTTGAGCCTGGAAATAAGCACGTTCTTTGCAATGCCGACGAGCTGTGAGACCACTGCGCCTGGAAGGACAGACCAGTCTCTTTCATCGACTATGAGCTTGCCCTTTACACTATGTACAGGGAGCCTGTCAGCTCTTGTACGGCTCCTGAGATAGCCGATGAGCCTGATGATGTCTTCGCCTCTCGCCTTGGAAAGCACTTCGGCAAAGGCTACAACGAATTCGTCATGGAAAGTAAGTCGCTTATCCTCGTCAGCAATATCCAGTGTGAGCAGTCTGTTTACATTCTTGATGAATTCGCCCGGTCTTGACTTATACAGCGAGATAAGGTCAGAGTAACGCTCCTCGATTATTGCTTTGTCGATCCTCGAGTAGAAAGTATCAAGGCGTTCGTTTGAAAGAAGCTTGTCTACTACCTTCTTAAGGTGAACAGCATCGGTGAATTCTCCGGTATGAAGGAATCTGAACAACTTCTTGAAGGCTGTCTTTTCCCTCGCAACATCCTCTTCAAGGTTCTTCTGGCCATCAAGGCCGTATATGATGAATCTTCTCAGCGATCTCGGCATGGTGCCGACCTTTACCTTGTTATCCCCGGATGTGCTCTCGGGAACGAGAGCAAGCACGTTTCCGTCCATCTTACCGGTCTTCTTAGCCAGCTCGTACATCTGGGCAATCTTCAGATAGTCACCTGTGATGAGCGCAGGGAAGGAGTCCGTCGGCTTACCGGTCTGCAGTGCCTTGAGGTACAGGAACCGCAGCACCTGTCGATTATCTATATCTGTGGCATAGGCGGTCCAGTCACTTACCGCGTCTGTGAAAGTATTGATTATATTGTCAGTATCGGGTACAGAAGGAGTTAGCTTTGTCTTTATGGTGTTCCTGAACACATCGACCGAAAGTGAAAGGATCTTTTCCTTATCGTTTCTGTCAACAGTCGAGAGGACCTTAAGAGGATGCTCCTCAAGGCTCTTGATGCCCTTTTTGAGAGGAACGATCGTCAGGTCCTTTACAGGCACGACAAGGGCTATATTTGAATCAAGCTGCTTTATCGTCGCTTCGTCTCCTGATACTTCCTTTACTACATATGCCTTGCTCTGATTCCTGTATCGTACAGTGTCTCCGATCATGGCACGGCCGCGGTTTCGTGTATATACCTCAACAGTGCCATCCCCGAAGAAATCGTTTACGGCAACGGTATAGTAGTGCGTAAGCTGATCGATGAACAGCTCCAGGTCGCTCATGGAGAGCACCTGCTCAGGGAAGTTTGGATAGAAGGGCTCATATACATGGCTGCCGCCGGTCCATTCGTTCAGGATGGAAGCAGTCTTATAGTACCACTCGGTGATGTCCTCGCTTGAGGCGGTGGAAAGAGTCCGGATGCCTTCCTTGTTAAGTGTATACCCGTAATCCGAGAGGTTTGCAACAGCAGAAAGCGCCAGGCGCCCGTTGTCAAATTCGCCTGACGGTACGGTCAGGATATGTCTTGAGTATCTTAGAAGATCTGCAAGCGATTCATATTTAACTTTCATACAAGAAACCTCCTGATCATTTTAGACAAGAAAAAAGGAATGGATAGTGATAGAAGAGTTAAACGCAGCCGAAGCCGCTTCTTAGATCCTGATAGAAGTATCTCCCATCTTATGAGCCGAGCCGTAAGGCACGACCTTTCCTTGCCATTCCACCAATATTATATTCTATCCAGAAGTTAAATTCAATCCAAAATCATTATCAAGGGCCCTAAACGTGAATTCACATCCACTATATCAATGCTGATTGAAAATGTTAGAACAAACAGAAAGACGAAAAGGTGAGCGAGAGTAGCACATATGATTTTAGAGAATATTGACAACAATGAAACTTGAATTATTATAAAAGTGTAATCACCAAAAGACCTGACCTATGTCTACCACCATTGTCATGGCAATATATCAGCCCTCATCTGAGGGTTAATATATTGATCAATAATACAACTAATATTTTTACTAATATATTGACAACCCTAAAATATATTGTATACATATTATGAGAACATCGAAGGAGGACATATGTGGTGATAAAGATTATCATTGGAGACATTTTTGAATCGAACGCATCCGCAATCGTTAATCCTGTCAATTGTGACGGTGCCATGTGCAGGGGACTAAGTGCTCAGTTCAAAGAAAAGTATCCACTCATGTACACGAAGTATATGAACCTCTGCAGGTCCGGAAGAATAAGGCCGGGAGTGCTGCATTACCACAATACCAACCTGCAGACGATCATCAACTTTCCGACGAAAGACCACTGGCTTGATGATTCGGAGTATGAATACATCTATAAAGGGTTGGAGTGTTTCAGAAACACCTACAGGGACTTCGGGATCTCTTCAGTCGCATTTCCGGCGCTGGGATGCGGCGAGGGGAGACTCAAGTGGGCTGACGTCTGCACCATGATGCACCAGGCTCTCAAGGACCTGCCGGTAGACATAGAGATATGGGTCACGAGTGATTACAGACAGAACATATACAGACAGCAGAACGGAGACGATGCATCCTGCCTGCAGTTCGTGGACGGAAAGGGGAGATACAGGATATGATCAGAGAAGAATTGGCAAGAGATATAGTTGAATTTATTGGAGAGGTCTCTGGACTGTCAAATGAAGATGTAGTCTTTATGGTAGACAAGATGGCCAGGAAGCTGAAGATCGTG
>CAZDOS010000021.1:0-27737 GCA_964507095.1 uncultured Oscillospiraceae bacterium
CAAATATCTTTTTTATTTCGTTCGTTTTTGGTCTCACATCATTGACTAATATACAGCCTTTCTTTACAGAATTACGTATTTTAGATATAATCAATGAATAGACAGGTCGGGGTTCGGCGAAAGACAAGCGATCCTTGCGCAGTATCCGACCGATGATTAAGACTGGAGAACCATATGTCGATATATGAGTCACAGATTTGTGATATTTGCGGAGAAAAGTTCACGCGGACCGACGACATAGTCGTCTGCCCCGACTGCGGAGCGCCTTTCCATAGACGGTGCTGGAACAAGCTCGGCCACTGCCCTCATGAAGAGGAGCACGCTTCTGGCTTTGAGTGGACCATGACACCGATACGGCCGGCTGTCAGTGACGGTATAAAATGCCCCAACTGCGGAGCCATCATGCCAAACGGCACTTATTTCTGTGAGAACTGCGGCTGCCCACTCCCTGTGAAGCGGGAGGAGCCCGAGAATAATGCCCCTGCAGGTAACGGCGAAATGTCCTTTGAGGAGTACATGGAAAATGCCCGACAGGCCGCCGAGAGAGAAATGCAGGGTGAAATTGACGGCGTACAGATAAAGGACATGGCCATATATATTGGTCCTAACGCCAGCTACTATGTCTCAAAATTCAAGAGGAGCGAGGAAAACTCAAGATACAAGCCGTTCTGCTGGACTGCCTTCCTGTTTCCTCCTCTGTATTACGCATGCCGAAAGATGTACAAGTGGGCTTTGATAAGCGCACTGATAAAATTCATCATAGCCATACCGTCATCCATTGTGATGCTCGTTCAGAACGGTCTGCTTCCTGCTACTTACATGTTCAGCGGGATCCAGACCGCATCCCAGGTCCTCACCTTCGTCAACCTGGCTATTTGCGCTGTGTTCGGCTTCATTGCCATCCCGATCTACAAGAAGAACGTTCTGGGAGACCTTAAGAAGTTCAAGAAGGAAAGCAACGGAGACCTGAACACTTATTATTCCACAATCGTAAGGAAGTCGGGACTCAGCAAGATAGGCATCATTCTTTCCGTATTGTTTGCGATCTACTATCTGTTCGTCCTCTTTCAATAATCGCAGTTTTTAGGAGTTTATCATGATCAGAAAAGCAGTTATACCGGCAGCGGGATTCGGAACAAGAGTCCTTCCCATGACAAAGGCAGTTCCAAAGGAGATGCTGCCCATAGTCGACAAGCCAAGCATCCAGTATATCGTTGAGGAATGCGTTAAGAGCGGCATCACCGACATACTCATCATCACGACACGCGGCAAGGAAGCCATCGAAAACCACTTTGACAAGAACCCGGAACTCGAGAAGACTCTCCAAAAGCCCGGCAAGGAATCGATCCTTGAGCAGGTGAAGGGTATCTCCGAGCTTGCCAACGTATATTTTCTCAGACAGAAGGAAGCGAAGGGCCTCGGCCACGCCATTCTCTGCGCCAAGGAATTCACGGGAGATGAGCCTTTCATGGTCCTTTATCCGGATGACCTGATCTTCGGAGACGTGCCTGTCGCGCAGCAGCTCATTGATGCATATGATGAATTCGGCAAGGCCGTAGTAGGAATCAAAGACGTTCCGGAAAGCGAAATATCCAAGTATTCATCACTTAAGATCGACAGAATCAGGGACAATATCTACTCGGTAAGCGACATGATCGAGAAACCTGCCAAGGGACAGGAATACTCACTCTATTCCATTCTCGGCCGCTGTCTTCTCACAAAGGATATTTATCCCATCCTTGAGAACACGCTTCCGGGAGCCGGCGGAGAGATCCAGCTGACTGATGCCATGAAGGTGATGGCTCAGCAGGGCAAGATGAATGCGGTCGATTTCATCGGCAAGCGCTATGACATGGGCAATAAGCTGGGCGTCCTGATGGCAAATGTCGAACAGGGCGTGAAGCATCCGGAAGTCGGAGAGAAGTTCAGGGAATACCTCAAGGACTTCGTAAAAACACTTTGATCCTTAACTGAATGCAGCAAATGGCAGCCCGACGGCTGCCATTTTTACATGATGAAAAACCGGAGAAAGGCCCAAGCCCTTCTCCGGTATCTTTTGTCCATCCGGTCATTCGAATATTACGGTATAATCCTCAAGATAACCGTTGATGAAGTTCGTGATTATCACCTTGGCATTTTCCTCGGCTCGATCAAGCAGCCCTCCCTGAACGGCTTCCTTCTCAGCATTGGTCAGAAGAGTATTGTTAGACTCGTTTACCACCTCGACCCCGATGGGATTGAAGATGGAATTCTTTTCGTCGTAAAGCTTGAAGCTGTCAAAATCCAGCTCTGAAGAAAGGATCTTCACTTTCGGCAGTTTCACTGTGACTGTCTTTTCCTCAGCATTGAAACTGAGCGTTATGTCACCGAACTCTATTCCCGCCTTGATTACTCCGTTGTAGCTGTATATGAACTTTGACCTGGTGAACGGGATTGTGATCCCGCTCAGCTGCTTCGTGGACTCATAGGTCTCGACCTTGGTAAAGTTATAGCTCTCCGTTGCAAGCTCCCCTATGTCGTGAAGCCCGTATTCTATCGTCGTATCGTCAAAGGTACTGACCTTGCCTGTAGGGTTTGACCCAAGATATGTCAGTATCCCGAACAGCCGCGCCGCGCCGAGCACCATGCCGATCACCACGCCGATCAATGTCTTTTTCATGGGGTTACCTCCCTAAATAGTTCTCTTGCATATACAATACTATCAGGCGGTGAAAATAATATGATAATTGACTTATTCGACTGAAGGCGCAGGCGTGGAAGCAGAGGATGCCTCAGAGCTTGGGGCTGAACCGCCTGATGATGACGAACCGCTGATCTTGAAATGCTTAGGCGTCAAAGTCTGAAGCATGATCTTTCCTGGTCCCGTTAGAACCGTGTTAAAGAAGCCCCGTCCGCTGAGGAGCTTGTTCTTGAGTCCCGGAACCGACTCTATGCTCATGTCGACCGTGTCTTCGAAGCCCAGCACATTGCCTGTATCAACAAGCATCCTTTGGCCTTCCTCAAGGTCGTACTCTACCATTTCGCCATATACCGCTGCGAATGCCTTGCCTTCTCCGGAAAGCTTCTGAAGGAAAAAGCCTTCGCCTCCGAAGATACCCGTGCTGATCCTGTCATTCAGATAGACGGAAAGGTCCACTGTCGGTTCTGATGCGAGAAAAGCACTCTTCTGCAGAACGATGCTCTTCTCCGGTGTTATGTCGAGTTCAATGATCCTGCCGGGATTCTGAGGCTGAAGAGCAATGAGTCCGTCATCTAGCGCCGTGTATACGTCCCTGAACAGGCTGGCGCCCGTGATCGCTCTGCCCATTGCCCGTCTGAAGCTCTCTCCTCTGACGTCAAGCTCGAAGTCAGGGCTCATCCATGCCATGGCACCTGTCTCGGTGACAAGGCTCTCGCCGCTGTCAAGATGGAAAATCGCTACCGGAAATGCTCCGCCGACTATTTCGTATTTCATTTTATATCCTCCGATGTATTTTTTTAGGGCACTGCCCGTGATCACTGTATTTCTGTGCTGTGCGCAGTTCACCCGTTGGATGCCGGGAAGAACGGCGAAAGTGCCGATGCCAGGTTTGATATCGGCATTGTCTGAAGCAGAACTCTGCCCGGTCCCGTGAGAAGTGTGTTGAATAAGCCCTCTCCTCCGAGAAGCTTGTTCTTGAGTCCGGGAACCTGCTGTATGTCCATCTTTACGCTTGATTCAAAGCCAAGGACATTGCCTGTGTCCACTACCAGCTTCTGTCCCGCTGCCAGTTCATACTCAACGATGTCTCCGTCGACTTCGATAAAGGCTACTCCGTCTCCGGAAAGCCTCTGCATGATGAAACCCTCTCCTCCGAACAGTCCGACGCCGAGCTTCCTGTTGAAATGGATGGACAGCGAAACAGAAGACTGCGAGGCAAGGAACGCGCTTTTCTGGAAGATCATGTCCATGGAAGGATCCACTTCTACCGCAAGGATCTTGCCCGGGAAGCTTGATCCGAATGCTATCATCCCGTCGCCCATGGCCGTATAGATGTTCTGGAACATGCTCTCACCTGAAAGTGCCTTTGAAAACATCTTTCCCAGACCGCCTCCCTTGGTCTCCATGTGCATATTTGGACTCATCCATACCATTGAACCGCTCTCTGTTATCATGGATTCGCCATTCTCCAGATTGCATATTACTACCGGAAATGATCCGCCTATTATATTGTATTCCATATTAATGACCTCCTGAATCATATCATTTATGATTATATGTATATTTATCCCACCGGTCAATAAATCAATTTGACAAATCCGTACTTGACTTGCCTATCTCAATTTGCTACAATGAATTGCTATTTTCAGATAGCGTCCTTGCTCTGCGTAAAAACAGGGCCATAATAGTCCATAAGGAGGTAAATACTAATGCAGAAATACGAAGCAATGGTCGTAATCAGTGCAAATCAGGACGAAGAGTCCATTAAGGGACTGGTAGAAAAGTTCCAGGCATTGATCGAGGCCAACGGAACTCTCGTTTCAGTAGACGAGTGGGGCAAGAGAAAGCTTGCTTATCTGATCAACAAGGAATCAGAAGGTTTCTATGTGCTGTTCACATTTGAGTGCGCATCGGATTTCCCTGCAGAGCTTGACCGTGTGTTCAAGATCACAGAAGGCATCCTTCGTACAATGATCATCGCCCTGTAATAGGAGGTATAACATGAACGTTGTATGCTTAGTCGGCAGGATCATTGCCGAACCGGAACTGAGGAATACACCTCAGGGCACACCAGTGTGCACTTTCCCTGTTGCTGTTAACAGACCGACAAAGGGTGAGAACGGATACTATGAGTCAGATGTCATCAGGTGCGTCGCCTGGCGCCAGACAGCTGAGTTCGTTTCCAGATATTTCCACCAGCACAGCAATATCGGTGTTAACGGCTCCATCAGGGTCAACAGCTATAACGACAAAGAGACCGGCAAGAAGCTGTCCAGCTGGGAAGTCCAGGTAACAAATGTTTACTTTGTGGACAGCAGGAACAGCAATTCCGCCGGATCTGGCAGCAGCCAGCCAAGCTATAGCCGGCAGCCAGAGAAGCAGGAAAGCAGCACTTTCCCTGCAAACAGTTTCTCCACAGGTGATTTCGACGGTTTTTCAGCCGTTTCGACAGATGATGGAGATCTGCCATTCTAATACTAGTAAAGGAGAATTCCGAAAATGGAAAAGAACGAGAGAGATTTCAAGGCAAATCGCCCGATGAGACGCCCTAACCGCAAGAAGGTCTGCGCCTTCTGCCGGGAGAAGATAGACAATATCGATTACAAGGACATCGGCAGGCTTAGAAAGTACATCTCTGAGAGCGGCAAGATCGTTCCGAGAAGAGTTACCGGAACATGCGCTTATCACCAGAGACATCTTACGACAGCCATCAAGAGAGCCAGATATGTTGCTCTTCTGCCTTACACAACAAGATAATAGTTCTGTAACTGGAAGCCACCCGTCAGGGTGGCTTCTTTGCTATGCGTTCAATTGACAAAACAACCCGATATCGGTATGATTGATGTTAAGAATGACTTGTCATTTCACTATTTATCATGAGGATAACAACATGTTTAAGAATCTTAACAAGACCGAAAGAGCATGGGTCCTTTACGATGTCGGAAACTCCGCATTCACCATGCTTGCTTGTTCCCTGATACCGATCTGGTTCAAGGATCTTGCTATCGGAACACGGCCGGGACAGATCTCGTCCGACAAGCGGACCGCGTATTATTCCATCGCTATTGCCATAGTCACCGTTGTCGTCGCTATACTCGGCCCTATATGCGGTGCCATAGCCGACCACAAGGACATGAAAAAGATATTCTTCACCACTGCAGTCGCTCTGGGCGTTGCAGGATGCATACTCAACGGTTTTGCGCTGTCATGGGTATCATTCATAGTCATCTTTGTTCTTACAAAGATCTTCTATTCGGCTTCACTTACCTTCTATGATTCCATGCTCAACGACGTCACAGTCGAAGAGAGGATGGATGAGGTCTCATCCTACGGCTATGCCTGGGGATATATCGGTTCCTGCATTCCTTTCACGGTCGCCATGGTCGCATACGTGATAAGCGGCGGACTCAATGAGAACCTGATGATCTTCTCGCCGAGAATCGGAAAGATCATAGGTTTCGGTGTCACAGGTCTGTGGTGGCTGATGGTCACTGTCCCTCTCATCAAGAATTACAAGCAGATAAACTATGTTGAAGCTGAAAAGGGAGCGGTGCGCAAGGTCTTCGCCAAGATCGGCGGAACGCTGAAGAAGATAGCAACTCAGGACAAGAAGGTCCTCTTCTTCCTCATTGCCTTCTTCCTTTACATAGACGGCGTCGGCACTATCATAGACAACTGCATCAATATCGGTACTGACCTCGGTCTTCCTACGGTAGGACAGGTAGTGTTCCTCCTCGCGACCCAGGTCGTCGCTTTCGGCGGTTCCCTTACATTTGCAAAGCTCTCGAAGAAATTCGACACCGTGACTCTCATACTTGTATGTATCGTCGGTTACTTCTGCGTGTGCATGTACGCTCTGACGCTGAAGACACTTCTTCACTTCGGAATACTTGCTTTCGGAGTCGGATGCTTCCAGGGATCCATCCAGTCCCTCTCAAGAAGCTACTTCTCCAAGATCATACCGCCTGAAAACTCTGGAGAATACTTCGGAATCTACGACATCTTTGCAAAAGGCGCATCATTCCTCGGATCCGCTGTTATCGCCCGGGTCAAGCTGGCCGGCGGAACGATCAACATCGCGGTCGCTTCCCTTGCGGTATTCTTCGCACTCGGTTTCATATTCCTGAAGATCGCTGACAAACAGCCTCTCAGAAGATGATCTGAAAAAACAGACAGACTGTGCTGACGGAGATTTCTCCGTCAGTATTGCTGACTAGACTGAACAGTCAAAAAGGTGAGCATCATGACAAAGCCCGTTTCATACTCATACATCACTCTCAGAGAAAAGCCGCTCCTCATGGACTCGGCAGCAGACTGGTTCTCTTCCAAATGGAGGGTCCCCAGAGAAGCATATGTTGAATGCATGGAGGATTATCTGAACGGAAAGACCGAATACGGATGGTATCTGTGCCTCGACGGAGACAGGATCATAGGAGGAATGGGAGTCATACAGAATGACTTTCATGACAGAAAGGACCTGTTTCCGAATGTCTGTGCCGTGTATACCGAAGAGCCTTACCGAGGCCAGGGGGTCGCAGGGCACCTGCTTGACATGGTGGTGGAAGACATGAGATCGAAAGGGATCTCACCTGTATATCTCGTCACGGATCACACCGGTTTCTATGAACGATACGGTTGGGAATTTCTGTGCATGGTACAGGGCGACGGGGAACCTGACATGACAAGGATGTATATTCACAGGTGAGCATTCTCCCGCCATTCTTTTCCGTTTTGATACGCTGTAATCTTTCAAATAATATATAAACGCAGGCAGGACAAATTGTCCTGCCTGCGCACTATTATTTGATGTCAAGACGTCAGATGGCGGTCTATTCCCCCTGACTGTCATCTCCTCCCGGTTCCGGCTCCGGATCCGGCTCCTGAGAAGAGCTCGGCTCTTCCTGTGAACTGCTCGGAGGCTCAGGTTCCGAAGACGGCGGTGTTTCCTCTGAACTTGACGGAGGCACGGGCGTCGGCGGCACCGGAAGCGGCGTGTTGTCGGAGACATAGATGATGAGCTTTTCCTTTCCCGCGTCAAATGTCGTGCCGGGCTGCTTGTCCGTTCCCGTAACGGTCCCGAACTTATAGGTCTCCGTCTGCTTGACGTATTCTACTTCGTAATCAACACCCATTTCATTGAGCATCTCCCTCACAGAGTCGATGTTCATTCCGACCATTCCTACCGGAACTGTCACGAAATGAGGTCCCTTTGAAATGGTTATGTAGATGAGCGTATCCTCCGAGATCATTGTGTCCGCCCGAGGAGCCTGGTACATTATCTGACCCTTCGGATATTCATTGGAATAATCTTCCGTTATCTCGTACCTGAACCGGTCTGCGTTTTCACCGCTCATTATCTCCTCATAGGTCTTTCCTATCAGGTAAGGAACTATCCTCTTCTCTCCATCGATCAAGGAAGTTTCTTCCTCAAAGCTCGACGGGTCTTCCCCGCCCTTTGAAAACGAGATGACCGCAACGGCGAACAGAATGATGATCGGTATCCGTATTATCAGCGGGAGATACTTTTTCAGGAGGTCGGCGTTGCCGGGTTCCGTGATCCTGACGGCCGGCTTTCTGATCTCTTTTGTGGTGTCCCGCGGAGAAATCGCCTTGTTATCCAGCAGGGCGACAAAATCGCTGATCTTGCTTATCCTCTTTGACGGATCCTTTTCAGTCGCTCTTTTAAGGGCATTTACAGCATGTTCAGGGAACATTGCGGCTGCCCGCTTGTCCTCTTCGAAGATGCCGTCTCGTATTTTCTTTCCGGTCACGGCAAAGAAAAGCGTGGCAGCAACGGAATAGATATCGGTATAAAGGCCGGAGAAGCTGCTCTGGCTGTACTGCTCAGGGGCTGAGAATCCCTCATAGAGCTTGAACATGATATGGTCGTTCTTGACTCTCAGATCCTGTATCGCAAATCCCGTAAGCCTCAGATTGCCGTCAAGATCCACAATAAGGTTCTCATCGCTTATTCCTCCGTGTGACAGATTGATGTCCTCAAGCCGGGCAATCAGGTTGAACAGAGGCTGGAAAAGCCATCTGGCGTCCCTGAAGGAATATGTCTTTCCCCTGCTTACAAGGTTCTGTCTCAGGTTTTCTCCCTTAATGTTCTCAAGCACCGCATACACGGTCCCGTTTGCCTGAAACACCTCATACACCTTCTGGGCAAGAGGATCGTCCATGCCTTTTATCGTCCGGTACAGATCCTCGAAATCCATCATGAGGTTCTTGTACAGGACTTCCTTTCCGGTCTGGACGCCGACGGTATCGTTCGTCCTCGGACCGATCATGGACACCGGGAGGAACTCCTTGACGATGACCTTGTTTTTGTTGAGCCTGTCATATGCCAGATATGACGTGCTCTCTCCGTCCACAGATATGATATCTCCAAGTATATAGTCACGCAAAGAGCTGCCGAAACGCAGTGTTCCCGGCAGATGCTCCCCGCCTTCCTGCGAAAAGCCGCAGTTAGGACAGTAGTTACCTTCTATTTCGCTGTTGCAGAAGATACAGGCAGCCATGTGACCCTCTAAATAGACAGGCCTTGCATCACCTGAGTGAAGCAAGGCCGCATGTGATTATAACTCAGGCAGATCCTCAGTGTTCTCCAGATTGTTCCAGGCATTCTGGACATCATCATCTTCATCAAGATGCGAGAACAGCAGTGCAAGCTTTCTCAGTGTCTCTTCGTCATCGATCCTTGTGTAGTTGTTCGGGACCATCTCGGCCTCTCTCTGGCTAAGGACATAACCCATACCTTCAAGGGCATCCGCTACCCGCGATACGTCGAGCGGCCGCGTGGTTATCTCTATGGAATCCTCCTCGAAAGCGACATCCTCTGCACCGGCCTCGAGGCAGTCATTGAAGATCTTTTCCTCGTCATATTCGGTGTCTTCATCCTTGTCTATGATGATGACGCCCTTCTCTTCGAACATGAAGGAAACGCTTCCCTTCGTTCCGAGATTTCCGCCGAACTTATCGAAGTAGTGGCGCATGTTGGACGCGGTCCTGTTCTTGTTGTCAGTGAGCGTCTCAACGATAACGGCTATCCCGCCGCTGCCGTAGCCTTCGTAGATGTTCTCCTCATAGTTGGTCTTGTCGTCATCGCCGGCCTTCTTGATGGCTCTCATGAGGTTATCCTGAGGAACATTGGCGGCACGGCCCTTTGCAAGGAGGTCTCTCAGTCTGCTGTTGTTGTTCGGATCGCCGCCGCCCTCTTTGACGGCAACTGCGATCTCTCTTGAAAGCTTAGTGAAGACTTTTGCTCTTGCAACGTCGTTTGCACCCTTCTTTCTCTTTATGGTGCTCCATTTTGAATGACCTGACATATATTATTCTCCCGCAGTTTTATTATTCATATATCCGATTAATTTTAACATAATAACATGCTCTTCGCAAGATGGCCGATATCCCTGAATATGCCATCAAAAATGATATGATCCTGTCAGGACCATATCATCCCTGTTACTGTTTTCCTTCCTTTACCCCGCTGGCCGACAGAACGCTCGTGATCGTCCTGAAGAATATCCTGATATCGTTTGCAAAGGAGATGTTCTGTGTGTATTCCCCGTCATAGCGTGCCTTTACTTCTATTGGAAGCTCGTCTCGTCCCATGATCTGAGCAAGTCCCGTAAGCCCCGGACGGATGTCGTTTGCACCGTATTTATCTCTCTCTGCAATCAGATCGTACTGATTGTAAAGGGCAGGTCTCGGACCTATGATGCTCATCTCGCCAACAAGTATGTTCCATATCTGAGGCAGCTCATCGAGACTGGATTTCCTGAGGAACTTTCCGACTTTGGTAATCTTGCTCTCCGGATCTCCCAGCAGATGAGTAGGTACGTCTTTGGGGACATCCGTGAACATGGTCCTGAACTTGAGTATCTTGAATATCTTCTTTCCCTTTGTGATCCTGTCCTGAACGAACAGCACGGGTCCCGGCGAATCAATCTTTATTACGACCGCAATGACGAGCATGAGAGGCATCAGGACAACAAGAGCCGCCAGCGATAGCACTATATCAAGAAACCTTTTTACATACTTATACATCGATGCGCTTCTCTCTTACTCATATTGGGCAGTCTCATGGTTGAAGGTGGGGACCATTTCCTTTATCTTCAGCAGGAGACCTTCCCTGTCATTGTCGTATGCCATGGCCTTGAGCTCAAGAAGATCGGTAAAGAATCTCTCCGTATCCATCTTAAGAGGAGAACCAATGAATATCTTGGAGTGCATGGTCTTCCTCACGCTCTCCTCATCCTGAAGCAGCTCCTCGTAAAGCTTTTCTCCCGGTCTCAGGCCGGTAAACACGATATCTATATCCTTGTACGGAATGAAGCCTGACATCTTTATAAGGTTTTCGGCGAGCGTAAGGATCTTGACCGGGTTGCCCATGTCGAGAACATATATCTCTCCGCTCTTGTCGCCCATCGCTCCGGCCTCCAGTACAAGACTGACAGCCTCAGGGATGGTCATGAAGTACCTGACTATGTCAGGGTGGGTTACCGTGAGCGGACCGCCTTCAGCCAACTGTTCCTTGAACAGAGGGAGAACGCTTCCGTTTGAACCGAGCACGTTTCCGAATCTGACGGCTACGAAGGTGGTATTTCCCTCTGAGTTCTGGCCGATGTTCTGAACGATCATCTCACAGATCCTCTTGGTGGCTCCCATGACCGATGTCGGATTGACAGCCTTGTCCGTTGAGATCATCACGAACTTCTCGACTCCGTACTTTTCAGCGCACAGTGCACAGTTGTACGTGCCGAAGACATTGTTCTTCACGGCTTCTTCAGGAGAGTCCTCCATGAGCGGCACGTGCTTGTGGGCAGCTGCATGGAAGACTATGTTAGGCCTGAATTCCTCGAAGAGGTTGTCCATCTTCTTGGTATCCCTGACGGATGCTATCCTGACTTCAAGGTTCAGTTTCTTTCCGAAATGCCTTATCAGTTCCTGCTGGATGCTGTATGCCGAATTCTCATATATGTCGATTATTACCAGCTGCTTCGGCTCAAGCCCTGCTATCTGCCTGCACAGTTCGCTTCCTATGGATCCGCCGCCTCCTGTTACGAAAACGACCTTGTCCTTGACCAGCTGTACCGCTTCATCGGCAAGGATGACGGGATCGCGTCCGAGAAGGTCCTCGACCTTTATGTCAACGATCCTTGATGCAAGATCCTGATCATCGGATATGATCTTCACTATGTCCGGCAGGGTCTTTACAAGGCAGTTCGTGGATGAGCAGATATCGATGATCCTTTTCCTGTTCTTGCTGTCCAATGTGGGGATGGCAATGAGGATCGTATCGATCTGGCACTGTTCCACAAGTTCAGGTATGTCATCAGTGGTGCCGAGTATGTCTACTCCGATTATGCTTCTTCCCTGCTTTCTGGCATCGTCATCGACGGCGCAGATTATGTTAAGTTCCTGAGAACGGTTCTTGTTCAGCTCATGTATGAGTGTGGCTGCAGCCTCTCCCGCACCGACGAGAAGCACTCGGTGGCTCTTCTTTCCCATCCGGTTTATCTTGGTGTTCCTGTACATCCTGTAGGTCAGTCTCGTGTATATGGTAAGAGATGACGCGAATGCGGCAGAAAGGGCATAGACCGAAATAGGGATGCGCCTGTCCTTGTAGATGAGCAGACTGATGGCTATGAAGGCTATCACTGCTATCACGCTGGACCGGGCACATCTGAAGAACTCAACGATCTCGGCATATCTCCAAAGGCTGTCGTACATGCCTCCCGCAAAGAAAACTATGCAGAAGCATGCCACGAACAAAAAGCAGCTGGAGATCATCAGGCTCAGATAGTCGTCCATTGAAGCACGGCCGCTGATGAGCATCCATGTAAAAAGGTATGCTCCGACAACGACCAGGAAGTCCATCATGAAAAGGAAGACCCTTCTGAACTGTGACAGAATCTTTGATATGGCTTTGGGCATGAATGCCTCCTAAACGCACTGATACTATACACCTGAGTGTATTTCCTGTATTTTACTATATTCGCCGGCAATAATCAATGAACGGCATGTTAAAACGGTATGTATGGATCAACATAACAAACGTTTTGAATGTTATAAATCCGTTGATTTATGCATGCCGTTGAGATATAATTAAGCCAACAGGCAATAAATCGATTGCAAAGGAGAACGTTATGGAATTTCTTGATACCGTAAGAAAAAGAATAAGCATCAGAAAGTACAAGGATAAGCCGGTCGAGAAAGAGAAGATCGACCTTCTCATCGACCTCATGAGGATCGCACCTTCCGCAGCCAACAGACAGGAATGGAAGTTCGTCGCCATCACAGACCCTGATCAGCTTGCCAAGATGAGAGTAGCTTGCGAGAGCCGCGGCCCTGCCATGACCGCACCGCTGATTTTCTGCATCTGCGCAACAGAGTATGTTGAGATGAACGATTCAGGCTACAACAGAGGAACCATCGACGCAAGTATCGCAAGCACATACCTGCATCTTGCAACATTCGACCTCGGACTAGGCTCATGCTGGGTAGGAAGCTTTGATCCTGATATGGCTACTGAGATCGTCGGCTGCCCTGAGGGCACAAGAGTCATCACAGTCGTAACAGTCGGTTATCCTGACGAGGATCCGAAGCCTCGTCCAAGGAAGGCATTCGAGGACGTTGCAGTCTACGATCACTTCTGATAAGGCACAAGAAAACAGCGCCGGGCATTTGCCCGGCGCATTTCTTATACGTGCTGTTTAGTCAAGCAGTGAGAGGATCCTTGCCTTAGGAACGAATCCGATGCTCCTGTTCACGACTTCGCCGTTCTTGAAAACGAGAAGCGTAGGAATGCTCATGATTCCGAACTGGAATGCCAGTTCCTCTTCCTCATCAACATTGACCTTTCCGACCTTGACCTTTCCGTCAAGCTCTTCTGCGACCTGCTCTACGAATGGAGCAAGCATCTTGCACGGTCCGCACCATGCTGCCCAGAAATCAACAAGGACAGGGATGTCACTGTTGAGAACTTCCTGCTCAAAATTGTTCTTTGTAATAGTTACTTCCATGTTTTTGTCTCCTATTTATCAAGTAATCTTGTTATTGTGTCCAGGACATTATCCGTAAGAGTCTTCTTGTACTCTTCCTCTGCAGCCTTCTCCTTGGCCTCATTTTCAGCCCGGGTGATAAAATCATCCACCTTGGATATTTCTTCCCTGTAACCCCGTACCTGGCCTTCTATTACCGAGCCGGCGTGCTCCATCTTCTTCATGGCGTCGGAGAGAGTGTTGAAGCTGCTCTCAAGCTGAGCCTCGATCCTTGCGATCTCGCTCCTCACATCTGAGACCTTTCCTGCAAGCCGCGCTGCATTCTCATCCAGCTGCGCCTTTGTCTGCCTTGCCCGGAGATTAGCGTCGTCAATGATCTTCCTGGCTCTGTTCTGAGCCTCGACCATGACTTCGGCAATATCATCCTGACGGGACTTCCAGTGCCGGTTGTCCTTTGAAAGCATCTCGTTATCCCGGCTGACCTTGTCGAACTCCGCCCTGAGGATCGTGAGCTCCTTCTCATTGTTGAAGATGATACCTTTGTATTCCTCAATGCGTTTCTTCAGCTCTTCGTTGTCCTTTTTCAGCTCGCCGACCTGTTCGGCCAGTTCCCGGCCCTTCTCATTGCACACGAGAAGACAGCTTTCGCTCTTCTCCAGCGACCGAGAGAGCTCTTCGATCTTTTCCTCGAGCTCGCGCTGTGTATTTGCGAAGCTATCTGCCCGGCTGTTCATCTGACCGGTCAGTTCGTCTATGTAGCTGAGGACTTCGTTGCGGTCAAAGCCTCTGAAAGACTGTTTAAAAAGAATATTGTCCATTTCCTGATAATTCTAACTTTTTAGCATAGAAGATTCAGTGACTTACTTACTGCTGTTCTTCTTCAGAAGATTGATGACATCCTCAAGGTAGACATCACTGTAAGGATCCTCTTCCTTTACAGGCTCTTCCCGCGGGGTCTCAGCAGGTCTCCGGGTGAAATCATCATCCAGATCTATGTCCCACTTGCTCTTCTTCCGTGGTTCTCTGTTAAAGATACTCTCGATCGGAGTTCCCTTTTCTTCAAGTTCTTTCCTTGTGTTCTCGACTACAGGATCTTCTTCGCGCTTCGGCTTGGAATCGAAACCTGTCGCGATAACGGTGATCCTGATCTCATCGCTCATCTCGGCATCGAATGCAGTACCGAAGATGATGTTTGCATATTCGTCTGCGGAGCTTGTGATCAGGTCTGCAGCCTGCTCCACCTCTTCAAGTGAAATGTCAGGCGAAGACGTGATGGAAATGATAACGCCCTTGGCGGTATCGATGCTTGTTTCAAGCAGCGGACTGGAAATTGCCCGCTTTGCAGCCTCTTCTGCCTTGTTGGAGCCCTTTGCGCGGCCGATGCCCATATGAGCATATCCGGCGTCCTTCATGATGGCTCTGACGTCTGCAAAGTCGAGGTTAATGAAGGAAGGCACATTGATGAGCTCCGAGATGGACTCAACGCCCTGCTTGAGGACACTGTCGGCCATTTCGAATGCGTTGAGGAGAGTGACCTTCTCTTCGCATGCATACTTGAGCCTGTCATTAGGGATTACTATGAGGCTGTCCACATTCATGAGAAGGTTTGCAATTCCCCGCTCGGCCTTCATCATTTTGTTCTTTCTCTCGAATGAGAACGGCTTTGTGACAACGCCGACGGTAAGGATTCCCATCTCCTTCGCTATCTCAGCGATAACAGGAGCAGCCCCGGTACCGGTTCCGCCTCCCATGCCTGCGGTGATGAATACCATCTGGCTTCCCTTGAGAGCGGCCTTGATCTCGTCCTCAGACTCCTCTGCGGCACGCTTGCCGACATCAGGATCTGCACCGGCTCCGCGGCCCTTTGTGAGCTTTGCGCCGAGCTGGACTTTCTGAGTGGCCTTTGAAGTGCTGAGGGCCTGTGCATCTGTATTCATGGAGATGAATTCAACGCCCTTCAGGCCTGAAACAATCATCCTGTTGACAGCATTTCCGCCGCCTCCACCGACACCGACGACCTTGATATTAGTAGTGTTCTGAACTTCTTCATCTAAAACGAAAGGCATTTTATCTTCCTCCTGTTACAGGTTTTTTTCCAATCTGGGCATAATAAATCATTATTAATAATCATAGCAAATAATACTATGCATTTCAATCGTTTTTTTATACGATGGCCTGTCAAATTTCCATGTTGAAAACAGCCTGTCCCGCCTTGGTGGCGTCAATGACGCCTCTCTCGTTTGAGGACAGTTCATTCTCGAGGACATGGAATGCCATCTTCAGCTTGTACTCGATATCCAGCATGTTTCCCAGTTCCACCCTGACCCTGTCGTCATAGACGAAGCTGAGCGAACTGTCATCCGCCTTTATCTCGGTCACTTTTCCGTAGTCCTTCTTGTGAAGGATCTCGATCAGCTGTTTTGTGGTCGAGAAAGCCTGCTCGTTATCAAGATCCGTGTCTATCCTCATGAGCGTCTCCGGCTGGGAAGACCGCATCGTGAGGTATTTGAAGTTCTGCGAATAGATATTGAAGGTGGGTTCCTCTCCGTCATTGACGCTGTAATAAGTAGGTACGCAGTCGACTATGTTTATCTGTATCTTGTCCGGCAGCTTTCTCTTGACGACTGCGCTGTCTATATACGTGAACTCTTCAGGCAGTGCCCGGGACAGTGTGTCGACATCGATGTCGAAGATGTTCTCATCCAGCGGTATCGAACAGAAAGCCAGTATCTCCTCATCTGAGTATCTCTCCGTTCCTCTGACTTCCAGCCTGTGGACAACGAACAGGACCTTCAGGGATATGAATCCTATGATCGCGACCAGTATGACCAGAAGCGTGCCGGTTAGTATCCTGTATCTGTTTCTCCGTTTCCTTATGGCTTTCCTGCTTTTCCTGACAGGCTCCTCTTCAGTTTCCTCTTCCCGCGTCTTCTTGACGCCTGTGCTTTCCTTCTTCGAGGATTCTTTCTTCGGGGATCTCTTCTTTTTCTCTTCCGTATGTTCATTCACACCTGAAGATGTCTTTTTCCTCGTGCGGGCTTTGGGTTTGGAAGCCGTCACCTTTTCAGGCTCCTTGATCTCTGTTTCGGGTTCATCGAAAAATTCGACCGCATTGGAAACACTTTCAGACGAGTCGCTTATGCTCCTCGTCCTTTTTCTACCTGTATTCTCTTTTGCAGCTGTTCTTCTCTTTTTTTCTTTCAACCCTTGTTCTCACCCGTCTGCCGTTCCCCGAACAGCGTGGAATATATAATGTCAAGGCAATCAGCCTTGTGGATGGTCTTTGCAAGCTCGCCCATTCGGGCCAGTCTGTCCCTGTCTTCATAGAGGCTGTCGAAAGCCTCTGTTATCGACTTTTCGTTCAGGTCTTTTTCCTCGATCAGTATGCCGGCTCCTATGTCAGAGAGCACCTTCCCGTTATAGAACTGATGGTTCTCCGCGACGTTCGGAGAAGGAATAAGTATGGATGCCTTGCCCATGCACCCTATCTCGGCGATGGTCAGCGCTCCGCATCTGCTGATGATAAGGTCGGCTGCCGCCATGTACTTAGGGATGTCATACAGGTACTCGAAAACCTGTATGCTGCTTCCCTGCTCGATCCCTTCCTTTTCAAGATACCGGGCGAAATCGCCCTCGTCATATCTTCCGACGACGTGGTAGTGAACGATATCGTCCCTTCCCGCATTGTGCCTCACCAGGCTTTTCATAGCGTCGTTGAGCCTTGCCGCTCCCAGGGATCCTCCGAAGGAGAGGATGACCATCTGATCATCGTCCAGCCCAAGTTCCATCCTTGATTCTGTCCTGTCTGCTGACATGATCTCTTTTCTGACCGGGTTGCCCGTCTCTATGCATCTCTCAGGGTGAGCCATGTACTGTCTCGCCTTGTCTGTCGCCAGGAACACGTTGTCCACATATCTGCTCAGCAGCTTGTTGGTGACGCCCCGAAATGCATTCTGCTCATGGATGGCAGTCCTTATCCCCATTTTGGCGGCCTTCCTGACTATGGGTCCGGATACGTACCCGCCTGTCCCTATGACGAGATCCGGCTTGAATTCCTCTATGATCTTTCCCGCCTTCCTGTCAGCCGTGGCAAGATTGGCAAGGGTCACGATGTTTCTCTTTATGTTGTTCAGCGAGAGCTTTCTCTGAAATCCGGTCACTTCCATGTGATAGAATCTGTAGCCTGCCTTTGTCACAAGCTCATATTCCATCCCTTCCTTGCGTCCGACGAAACATATCTCGGCGTCGGGCTGTTCGGACTGTATCTTCTGGGCGATTGCAAGTCCGGGGTTTATGTGTCCTGCCGTACCGCCCGCGGCGATTATAACTCTCATATCTCGCTCTCCTCTGCCTCTTCATCATCAGGCTTCTTCCTTGACACCGAAAGGACGACACCTATCTCGGCGAGGAGCATCAGCAGCGATGTTCCTCCTTCCGAAAAGAACGGAAGCGAAATGCCTGTGTTCGGTATGGTAGCCGTACATACGGCCATGTTCAGGAACGTCTGCACACCTATCTGAGAACAGATCCCTATGATGAGCATCTTTCCGAAGATATCCTTCTTTCTCATGGCGATGATGAGACATCTCACCACCAGCACCGCAAATAGGACAACGATTATGCTGGCTCCTACAAAGCCGAGCTCCTCGCAGGTAACGGCAAAGATGAAGTCGTTCTGAGGCTCCGGAAGGTGAAGATGCTTTTGCCTTCCGTTTCCGAGTCCCATGCCGAACAGGCCTCCCGAACCGATCGCAAGAAGAGACTGGTAAGTCTGGTAGCCGTCTCCCAACAAGTCCTCTTCCGGGTGCAGCCATGCCACTATACGTGACTTTGCATATACTACGAACTCCGGATACATGACTATGATGACCGCAACTGCAAGTACCACCGCCACAAGAGCGGCCACGAAGTACTTGATGTCGCTGCCTCCGGTGAACATCAATATTCCGGCAACGGCAACGATGATCATGATACACGAAAGATGGGGCTCGAGGAACAGCAGTCCGACATAGACGACGACAAGCATCATGAACGGAACAATGCCGTACTCAAGAGATTTCATCTTCTTGTAGTTTGCTTCTATCATCTTTGAGAATGAAAGGATTATGGAGAATTTTGCAATTTCCGAGGGCTGGAACGTCATAACGTTCGGAATGATTATCCAGCGGTGAACACCCTTGATCTCAGGCATGAAGAATACCACGATCAGCAGAATGATCGTAAGGCCGAAAATGGATGTTGAATAGTTTTTCAGAAGCCTGTAATCAAATCTGGAAGCGATGTAGAGCACCAGCAGCCCTCCGGCTGCAAAGACGAGCTGATCGGATATGTAATGAAGGCTGTCGCCATGGAATCTGTATATGCCGACGACATAGCTGGCGGAGTAGAGCATGACAAGGCCGAAGACGAGCAGGATCAGTGTTATGACAAGAATGGGCAGATCCATCTTCTGCTCTCTTGGCAAGAATCCTATCATCTTCTTCCTGTTTCTCTTTCTCTTGAGCACAGTAAGCTGAGCCATTTATCTTCTCCGTTTTCAGCGTTCGTTTTAGTTTGTTAATACAGCAGCACAGCCAGGACAGTACAGATCGCCTCCACGGCTGTGAACACGGTAACGATCTTCACTTCGTTCCATCCTGAAAGCTCAAAGCTGTGGTGGATGGGAGTCATCTTGAAGAGCCTCTTCCCGTGAGTGATCTTGAAATACGACATCTGGATGAGCACGCTCATGGCTTCACAGGTGAACACAAGACCTGAAAGGAGTATTACCTCCGGTCTGTTCTGGCTGTATGCCATGGCTACTACGCAGCCGCCGAGGAACATGCTTCCCGTATCGCCCATGAACACCTTGGCGGGATTGAAGTTCCATACCAGGAAGCCAACACAGGCGCCGGCGACGCACGATGAGAAGAGCGCATTGGCATAGAAGCCGTAAGCGGCGCTTATCACCAGAAAGCCCAGACAGTACACGAAAGTCACCGATGAACACAGTCCGTCTATGCCGTCAGTGAGGTTCACCGCATTGACCATGAAGATTATTCCCAGGAATGAGATGACGTAATATGCAAAGCCCAGATCGATCTGACCGATCAGAGGCAGTTCGATAACAGTGGACAGGTGGCCGAGATACCGTTCGCAGGCAAGGAACCGAGCCGTCCGCAGGACTTGGAACAATATCTTCATCTTCCATGTAAGTCCGAGGTTCTGCTTCTTGATGACCTTGATATGGTCGTCGGTATAGCCTATCGCTCCGTATATCAGAGCAAAGCCCGCGCAGACGCAGAGACTCAGGGTCTGGTTGGTGAACATCAGTCCGGTCTCGCTTTTCAGCGTAGGCGCCATCAGCGAATATCCGGCGCATATGCCCGCAAGCACTCCAAGTATGATCATGAATCCGCCCATGGTAGGCGTTCCCTGTTTGGACTGATGCTGCTTCGGAGCGAGCTCATAGATCGTTTGTCCGAATTTCAGCTTTCTCAGCCACGGTATAATTAGAAACCCGCTTACTGCCGTGACCGCAAAAGCAGTCAGCGCAGCTATCAGGTATGATAATCTGAACATTTCAAAACGTCCCGTCTTTATTTATTGTCTATTATCCTGTAGACTCCCTCGATGATATCCTCATATCTCATGCTGTGACTTGCCTTGAAGACTACGGTATCGCCTTCCCTGACCGTGGATGCTATGAATTCTGTCATCTTCTGTCTGTCATCAAAGTGAACGGCTCCTTCTCCGTATCCTTCTACTATGAGCCTTGCATTCTCTCCCTGAGAGATAAGCATGTCCACGCCCTTCTCTCTGGCATACCTGCCCACCTGCCTGTGCAGTTCGTCACTGTCCGGTCCAAGTTCGAACATGTCGCCAAGAACAGCTATCGTTCGTCCCTTGGCAACGCTCATCATGGCATCAATGGCGGATCTCATCGAATCAGGTGCCGCATTGTAGCAATCCTCGATGAAAAGGATCCCGTTCTTTTCGACAAAATGCTGTCTCATTCCGGAAGGAACATATCCAGAAAGATTCCCTGCAGTTTTAACGGCGTCAAAGCCGAGCCTTGTAACAAGAAGATAGGCTGAGATCGCGTTTCGCACGTTGTGAATCCCTATTGCAGGGATGCTGCACGGAATGTCTCCGTATTTCCTGTCTCTGATGGTGAAATCCATCCTGAAGCCGTTCTGGCGTATGTTGACGGCAGTGACATCGCAGTTGTCGTTCTCTATGCCAAAGTAGACTATCCTGAGCTTCTTTTCAGGCTTTACGGTCGGCAGGAGATCATCATCCCCGTTGAGTACCAGGAGGCCGTCTTCCGGCATTCCGTCGATTATCTCCATCTTTGCCTTGAGGATGTTTTCTCTTGTTCCCATCCTCTCAAGATGAGAAATGCCAATGCCCGTTATGAGGGCTGCGACCGGATATGCCGCCATGGAGAGCTTGTGCACGTCTCCGAACGCCTCCATCCCCATCTCGAGAATGGCATATCTGTCTTCATGCGTAAAGCCGTATATCGTCTTCGGCATTCCCAGTTCATTGTTCTGGTTTCCGACGCTTCTGACCGTTCTTGCAAACGGGGAAAGTGCCGCATATATGAAGTCCTTGGTAGTGGTCTTGCCGAGACTTCCGGTAACTCCGATGGCATCCAGGTCAAACTCTTTTCTGACATTTGCTCCCAGCGCGATACTGGCATCCAGCACGCTCGGGACAACTGCCTGAAGGCTGTCAGGGATCGCATCGATGTGATCCTCGGTTACGACAAGCCTTGCCCCCTTTTCTACAGCCCGGGCGGCATAGTCCTGTCCGTTGACCCTTTCTCCCTTTATGGCGAGGAATATGCTTCCCGGGGTCACGGTCCTTGAGTCACTGGTAACATTATCGATCCAGCAGTCATTCTCAATATTCTTGATGCCCTGTGCGATCTTTGAAAGCAATATGGGGATCATGGTTCCTCCGAAATAGAATGTTCTCTGATATATTTGGAAACTATCTCTCTTTCATCGAGATAGAGCGTACGCCCTCTGTTCGCCTGGTAGTCTTCGTGACCCTTTCCGCAAAGAAGGAGCATGTCTTTAGATTTTAACATATCAAGGGCCATATTTACAGCTTTTCTTCTGTCGGGGACCACCGTGTAATCCGCACCGGACGCTTCGAAGACCTCGACGCATTCCTTCATTGTGCTCTCGATGGATTCCTTCCTTGGGTTATCGCTTGTAAGTATGATCTTGTCGGCATATTTCTCGACAGCCCTTGCCATCTCGTATCTTTTCCGGGCATCTCGCTGTCCGGCACATCCGAACAGCACTATGAACCTTTCTTCGGCAAAAGGCTTCAGGCTGGAAAGAAGATTCTCAAGTCCGTCACCTGTATGGGCGAAATCATTTATTACCGTAAACGGTTCCCTCACCAGGATCTCGCATCTGCCCTTGACTCCGGTGATCTCTGAAAGTGCCTTTGCGACAGCATCAGAGTCAAATCCCAGGGCGGTGGCCACGGCATATGCTCCCATTCCGTTGTGTATGGAATAGTCTCCCGGCATCGGGAGGTCTATCCTCTCTATGCTTCCTTTGCCTACGATCACAAATCTTACTCCGTTTCTGGAGAACCGGAGATTCTTTGCAGTAAGGTCGGCAGTATCCATCTTGTCAGAGAAAGTAATGACGTGTTTATCGGGATACATCTCCGGTATCCTTCTGCCGTGCTCGTCGTCAGCATTTACTATTACTGTATCCGCATTTTCGAACAGCTTGCACTTGGCGGCAAAGTAATTATCCATCGTCTTGTGGTAATCAAGGTGGTCCTGGGTCAGGTTGGTAAACAGTGCGATCCTGAATCCGATCCCGTAAAGTCTCTCCTGCGCAAGAGCCTGGCTTGAGGCTTCCATCACCACATACTCGCATCCTGCCTTCACCATCTGCGAGAACAGGGCATTGAGCTCATATGCCTGCGGAGTCGTGAATTTTGCAGGGATTATCTGGCCTGCGATCATGTTCTGGACCGTGCCGATAAGCCCGACCTTCTTGCCTAGCTTTTCAAGCACGTCCTTGATAAGGAAAGTCGATGTCGTCTTTCCGTTAGTCCCGGTAACGCCTATCAGTGTCAGCTTTTCCGCCGGTCTTCCGAACAGGTTCGCGCAGAGAACCGCATATGCCTTTCTGGAGTTCATTACTTTTATCCGGCAGTCATATCCGTTGTCCCGTTCTGAAACGATGAGAACGGCACCGAGGTCAAGAGCTTTCGGTATGAAGCTGTTTCCGTCAAAAGAGGCTCCCTTCGTTGCCACGAAAACGCATCCTTTCCTGACTTTTCTGGAATCGTCCGTCACGAAATCAGCATCGGTATTCAGCAGTTCTTCACTGAGCGACCCGGTGTATTTTATGTTGTAGAGAAGATCTGATATCTTCATGGGTTTACCTCCTTCTCCTCATTATCGTTCTCTTACTGCCCGCTCGGCCGGTAGCGTACCGTCACTACCGTTCCCAGCGGAACCTCTTCTCCTGCTACAGGAGACTGTGAAACGCACACATACTGCGATGACGATGTTCCGTCATACGCGAGATTCAGGTTGTTTCCGGAAAGCGTGGTCTGCACCTGTGAAGGCGTTTTGCCGTAAAGATCCGGAACCGCGACCGTTACCTCGCCGCTGTCGGTATATGCGATAACCATGCTTCCGAGTCCGAGTTTCTGACCGTAAGCCGGATACTGTCCCACCACTTTGGTGCCGTTTCCTATTATCCTTATAGTGAGTCCCGAACGCTGGAGCTTTACCGCAGCATCGGTGATAGAGTAGTCGATTATCGAAGAAACGGTGATCTTCTTTGACTGTTCGCCCCGTGAATATGAAGGTTCTACTCCCAGATAAGGGAGGATCTCGCCCATCAGGGCTCCGACGACAGAGCCTGAAAGCGGTCCGCCGTAGTATCCGTTAGGACCTCTCGGGTCATCAAGGAATATGAGTATCGCGATCTCAGGATCGTCTGCTGGAGCGATTCCTACGAACGATGCAATGAAATCATCCTTCTGAGGAGTATCAAGCTTTTCACTGGTACCCGACTTTCCTCCGACTCTGTATCCCGCGACATATGCGACGCCGCCGTTTCCGTTGTCGACATTCTGTCTGAGTATATTTGCTATGATCCTGCTGGTCTGCTCGCTTATTACCTGTCTCCTGACAGGCGGAGCTATATTCTCGACCACGTTGCCGTCTTCATCAAGCAGCCGGTCCACCAGGTGCGGCGTGACCAGATTGCCTCCGTTGACGGCGGTGGCTATCGCAGTGATCATCTGTATAGGCGTTATCTTGTTGGACTGTCCGAAAGAACTGGACGCAAGAGTTACTGCCGTGTGAGTTTCCGCGGTATAGTAGATACTGTTCTGTTCGCCCGGGAGATCTATGCCGGTCTTTTCGGCAAGTCCGAAAGCGTAGAAGTAGTCATAGAACAGATCCTTACCCATTCTCTGGCCGATCGTGATGAACGCAGGGTTGCAGGAATTGATCACTGCCTGAGAGAACGTCTCTGCTCCGTGTCCTCCCGTCTGCGAACATTTTATCGTGGTGTCTTCTATCGTTATGGAGCCTCGGCATACGAAAGAGGAATTGAGAGTGCACGTGCCTGAATCCAGCGCCGCAGATGCAGTTACCGTCTTGAATACGGAGCCCGGTTCATAAAGGTCATTTACGGCCTTGTTCCTCCACTGCTTCTGTCTGGCTGCCGACAGCTTCTCGCTTCTTTCCTCATCGTCCGATATCGCCATTATGCTGTTGTACAGATCCGTGTCCACGAGCGTGTACGGGTCATTCGGGTCAAAGGCAGGATATACGGCCATGCCGAGTATGGCTCCCGTCTTCACGTTCATGACGATTCCTACGGCGCCTTCCTTTACCAGGTTCTCCTCGGCCGCCATCTTCAGGTGCTTCTCAAGGTATCTTTGGACGGTCGTGTCTATGGTAGTCCTGAGGCTGTATCCGTCCTTGGCTTCGTTGAGCACTTCATAATCCGTGCCCATCTCATAGCCCCACCCGTTCTTGGATGAGATCACTCTTCCGACAGTTCCCGTCAGCTCTTCGTCATAATATGACTCGAGCCCCGCAAGTCCCTGTCCGTCTGTACCGCAGAAGCCAAGTATGGTGGAGGCAAAGTTGCCGTAAGGATAGTACCTCTTATAGTCCTCTATGACGTTTACGCCCTTTATGCCGTTCTCTTCCACGAAGGCAAGGACTCTGTCGGCATCAGGCTTCTCGACCTGATACTTGACCACCTGGTAGTAGCTCTCGGTCTTCTGCAGCTTCTCCATGATCGAGCTTGGGTCCACGTCCAGTATCTGTCCCAGATTCACGGCCACGGTCTCATTCTGCTCGGCCTTGCTCTCGGCCGGGGAAACGAACACCGTCCATACAGTGGCGCTCTGTGCCAGCACCTTCATGTTGGCGTCGTAAATGGTTCCCCTTTTAGGGGTCAGCTCCGTCTCTCTGACCTGTATCTGCGTGGCACGGGTCTTGTAGTACTCGTATTTGTACAGCTGAAGGTACGCAAGACGCCCGATAATGACTGAAAAAGCCAAACCGAACACAAGGATCGCGAAAATGATCCTGTTGTTCCGCTTGGCCAGCGTATTCGGTTTGTACTCTTTTTTCTTTCTTGCGGGCTTAGTCATCCTTCTGTCTGCTTGTAAATACTTCCCTATATCTGCAATATAGGCGAAGAACATCAGGGAGCGTGCCCTGCCATTCTTCGCCTGATCTTCCTTTTAGCTGTTACGGCATCAGATTCGTCAGAAACGGCTGAACTGCCTCGTCGAACTTTTCCTTGACGGAACTGCTTTCCGACACTATGCTGTTCTCACTCTCGAGCCGGACATATCTCTTCCGGGTCGAGTCCATCTTGACCATTCCCAGAGTGTTCACCGCGTAGTCCTCTATCTCATCGAGGCTCATCCTGCTTTCGAGCGTGAACTCCAGGTAGTCTATCTCGCTCTCGAGTCTGGTTATCTCGCTCCTCGTAGTGGCGATCTTGGCAGTATAACCTGTTATGGCAGCATTGGTCGCAATAGTCCCGATCACCAGACTGATGATAAGGGCTATCCCGAATCCGCTTATTATCTTCCTTCCCAGAGCAAACCTGTTCCGGGCCTTTATAAGCTTCGCTTCCTTAGTCTCTCGTCTTTCGACTCGTCTTTCCGGAGCGGTCTCATAAATGGAAAGATCATATGCCGCATTGGTCTGTGCCATTTTTCTGCCTCCAGTTTAAAGTTTCTCTATGATTCTCAGCTTTGCCGAACGCGAGCGCCTGTTTTCTTCCTGTTCCCGCTCGTCGGCTGTTATTGGTTTTCTTGTTATAAGTTCTGCCTTCCGCTTTCCGCCGCATATGCAGACCGGAAGTTCTGGCGGACAGGTGCATTTCAGCGACAGTCTCTTGAAATACTGTTTCACTATCCTGTCTTCCAGCGAATGGAAGGTAATTATCCGCATCCTTCCGCCGGGCTTGAGCATTTCAAAGAAGTCTTCCAGAGCATCCTGAAGGGCCCCCAGCTCGTCATTGACCGATATCCTGAGCGCCTGGAAAGTCTTTCTTGAAGGATTCTTGCTCTTTCTTCTCTCCCGCGGAGGATATGCAGAATTGACTATTTCCGACAGCTGTGCCGTGGTCGTTATCTCACCGTCCCGCCTGGAACGGACTATCTTCTTTGCGATCCGGTAGGCGTATTTCTCTTCTCCGTAATCTCTCAGTATCCCCGTGAGCTCATCCACCGAAAGGTTGTTGACCAGATCGGCCGCCGTAGTGCCCTCCTTGCTCATCCTCATGTCAAGGAAAGCGTCGGCATTGTAGGAGAAGCCTCTTTCGGCGTTGTCCAGCTGGTAGCTGGATACTCCCAGATCCAGAAGCACGCCGTCGATCGCGTCTATTCCCATGTCATTGAGCACGGCCTTCGCATTTCGGAAGTTCTCGTGTATGACTTTGGCGGGAAAGCCCTCCAGACGCCGGGTAGCCACTTGTACCGCATCAGGATCCTGATCGAAGCCGTAAAGCATCCCGCCGTCCAGTAATTTTGCTATTTCTCTTGAGTGTCCGGCTCCCCCGCAGGTGCCGTCCACATATATTCCGTCAGGTTTGATAGCCAGTCCTTCTATGCACTGTTCCAGGAGAACAGGCTTGTGTGAAAACTCGGGCATATCAGAACTCCATGTCTATGAGCTTCTGTTCGATCGACGCGAAATCGTTGATCTTTGAATTCTCTTCGTAGGCATCCTTGTCCCAGATCTCGGCATAGCTTCTTGCACCGATGATCACGATGTCCTTCGTGATGCCCGCGTGATCCTTGAGGTACTGAGGAAGGAGGATCCTTCCCTGCTTGTCCGGAACGACTTCTGTTACGTTTCCGTACAGTATCCTGAGCAGTTCCTTGGAGTTTACCGTAGGCATTCCCTCGAACTTCGAATCGAGCTTTTCCCACTGCTCTTCGCCGTAGACCACGAGACACTTGTCGAACCATTTGGTGACATATAAAGTGTCGCCCATTTCACTCCTGAACTTGGGCGGGAAGTTAGTCCTGCTCTTCGCGTCCAGGGTATATTCATATCTGCCCATCAACATAAGCAAGACCTCCTTTCCGGGGTGGTTTTCAACATAGTTTTTAACTTTTCAACCACTTTAAACCACTTTAATCCATTTTTCCCCACTTTTGAGTCAATTATACACTATAAAAAATGCAATTGCAATGTAATACAACTATTTTTGCACTTGTATTTTTTTGTTCTGAGTAGCACTTTTTACCATCCGCGCCTCCGTTTTTGCCCTTCAAGGACGGCGCCGGCAGCGCCCGGACCGGTCAAATTTCTTTTGAAAAAAGTCCTTTACAAATCCATATGGGTGTGTTATTATACTTAAGCACCAATTATTGGGGTGTCGCCAAGCGGTAAGGCACTGGACTCTGACTCCAGCATTCCCTAGGTTCGAATCCTAGCACCCCAGCCAGAAAAAGCAGACCAAACGGTCTGCTTCTTTTTGGCTCTATGTCAAATGTTGGGGTAGAGCAATAAGAACAAACAGTTGGTTCCCAGC
>CAZDOS010000022.1:0-27457 GCA_964507095.1 uncultured Oscillospiraceae bacterium
GCGGGGAAGCTCATTGTTTTCTTGCTGCTGACATCGTATACAACATGGTATGCAGCTAAAAAGATGAGTGATACCGGCTTGCCGGGAGACATGGGAGCCCAAGAAGCTGACGCTTCAAAAGAGGAAAGAAAGAGATTTAAGAAAGAAACGGCGAGAAAACGTAAAAGAATAATGATGTTTGGGCTGATAGTCAATATCGGTCTGTTGGTTTTCTTTAAGATCGCCAAATACTACTCAAAAGGTTTCTCATATATCGTTAATGCATTATCCGGCGCAAAGGTCGGCGATGCTTTTCAGATCATACTTCCGTTGGGAATATCCTACTATACATTTTCCACAGTCGGGTATCTGCTTGATGTATATTGGAAGAGATATGACTATGAGCCCGGTTTTATTAGATTCCTGACTTTTTCAGTCTATTATCCGCATATTCTGCAGGGGCCGATCTCAAGATACAATAAGCTCGGTCAAGAGTTGAAAAAACCAGAATTAAGGATCAGGTGGGACAACATAATAATAGGGCTTGAGAGCATACTTTTGGGTTGTTTCAAAAAGCTGGTCATAGCGGACAGAGCGGCTATATTTGTTTCTGCGACGCTGAATAAAAGCAATCTAGGAGGAATGATATATGTTATCGCAATGATACTGGATGCTGTTCAGATATATGCGGATTTTTCGGGATATATGGATATCGTTCGCGGTATTTCAAGAATATATGATGTAGAGCTGGAGCCTAATTTCGATCATCCGTTTCTTTCAAGGAGTGTTCCGGAATTCTGGCGAAGGTGGCATATGTCTTTGGGGAGCTGGTTCAGGGATTACGTCTACTATCCTGTTTCGCTGTCAAAGCCGGCCAAGAAATTGAGCAGAAGAGCGTTGAAGACCGATTCTGCAAGGGCAAAAAGGTTTCTGGCTATAGTCATACCCGTGTATGTTACATGGATATTGACGGGGCTATGGCATGGCACGGGGAAAGGATATATCGCCTGGGGAGTATATTACGGCACGCTCATTTGTTTCTCTACTGTCTTTAGTGAGGATATACAAAACCGGCAGAGGAAAATGGGCATCAGGACTGAAACGATTCCATACAGATTATTCCAGACCGTCAAGATCTTTGTCATTTTTATGGGCGGAAGGTTTCTTGGAAGAAGAATGGGCATAAATCACAGGATCGAAATAGTGAGACGGATCCTGTTCAATTTCTGGGACATGTCCGTGTTCGATCACGGACTGAACATGGCAAACTTCATGATTATACTTTTCGGCATCCTCATACTTGTGCGGATCGCTGTTATCGAAACAAAGGAAGATGTATTTACATGGTTCAATAAGAAGAACTATATCTTCTGCGCCGCAGTGCTATACATTCTGATCTTTTCTGTATTCCTTCTTGGAATATATGGAGAAGCCTACAGCACGGTGAATTTCATGTACCGGCAGTTTTAATTGGAAAGAGAAATGAAAATGAGATACTTTTACGAGATAGAGCCTTCACCAAAACCGGCCTTTATCTCTTCTGAGAATGAGATGTTGACCTATGCCGACATCCATTCCGAAATCAAAAGGATCAGACCGCTCGTTAAGACCAGAAAGCTGGCTTTCTGTCTGTGCGAGAACAGCCCCTCCGGCATAGTGTCGTACCTTATCTGTCTGAACTGCGGAATAGTCCCGCTTCTGTTTGACAAGAGGATCGAAGACGGTCTTCTCGAACGGTTGATAAACAGATACGATCCGGCCTATGTTTTCACTCCGCGGGACATGTCTTCAAAGTTCCCGGAGTGGGATCTCGTACGGGATATATATGGCTATGCATTACTCGAGAGCAGGACATCTTCAGAGTACATCCTGCATGATGACCTTGCGCTACTGCTGACAACATCAGGGTCGACCGGAAGTCCTAAACTGGTCAGACAGAGCTATACAAATATACAGTCAAACGCTGAAGCGATAGTTTCTTATCTGGGGATCACCGAAGAGGAAAGGCCTGTTACTACCTTGCCAATGAACTACACTTATGGTCTTTCGATCATAAACAGCCATATCCTTGCCGGGGCGACAATATATACGACTGACAGACCGATTAATTTCAAGGCGTTTTGGGATTTTGTACGCGCAAACGGGATCACATCGTTCGGTGGAGTACCTTTCACCTACCTTATGCTGAAGAAGATAAAGTTTCAAAAGATGGACTTACCCAGTCTAAGGTACATAACGCAGGCAGGAGGAAAACTCGACCCGGAGCTGCAGGACGAATTTGCGCAGTGGGCAGAGAAGAACGGAAAGGAGTTCGTTGTCATGTACGGTCAGACCGAAGCTACTGCCAGGATGGGTTATCTTCCGCGGGAAATGTGTTCCAAGAAAAAGGGGAGCATGGGTATAGCGATCCCCGGCGGACAGTTCACTCTTATTGATGAGAATGACAAAGAGATAAGGGTTCCTGAAGTGGTTGGTGAGCTGATATATACCGGACCGAATGTGACGATGGGCTATGCTGAGTCAGTTGAGGATCTGGCTAAAGGCGATGAGAGAAACGGTGTCCTCGCCACCGGCGATATGGCCAAAATGGATGAGGACGGCTACTACTATATCGTCGGCAGGAAAAAGAGATTCCTGAAGATCTTCGGAAACAGAGTGAATCTGGATGAAATCGACAGGCTGATAGTCAGCAGGTTCGGTGATCTGGATTGCGCTTCGACCGGGACCGATGACCATATGGCAGTCTTCATTACAAAGGAGAGTGCGGCAGGTGACGTAAAGGCCTGGTTATCATCCGTCACTCACTTGAGCGAGAGTGCCTTTAAAGTGATATATATACCGGAGATACCGAGAAACGAGTCGGGAAAAGTGCTGTATGCAGATTTGAAGGCAGAATAGAGGAGGTCACATAATGGAAAGAATAATTGAGATACTCAGTGAAATCAAGTCCGGTGTCGATTTTGCTTCGGCGGAAAGACTTGTGACGGACAAGATACTGGACTCGATTGACATTACATCGCTGATTGCCCGGATAGAAAACGAGTTCGATATTGAAATCGGGATGGAATATATGGAAAACGCTTATTTTGATTCGGCGGATTCGATCTGGAAAATGATCCAGGAGATAATGGACTGATTCCTGACCGCCGGGATGAGGAATGTCGCCTTTTAACTTGATATTATAAAAATGCTGTTTGACTGAACCGTGTCCCGGCTCGTTCAAACAGCATTTGTTTATTTTACATCCGACAACAGATAAATGAAACGGTCGTCCAGGAGGGAATCCTTTTCAACGAATGGTCATTTCGCTTGCATCCGGACGTTTATTGAAGGACCGTGTTTTCAGAATTTGAAAAACTCAAAATCCTTAATGGCCTTCAGTTCTTCCTCTGTCTGTTTCCTGTCAAGCTCTCTTGTTGAATACCACATCCAGCTTCCGAATATGTTGTGGCACCTGAAGCCGAGGTTGCTGAGGAGCCTTTCGGCAACATATGCCCTCAGTCCGCTCTGGCAGTGGATGTAAATCTCCTTGTCCTTGTCCAGCTCGTTGTAGCGTTCTCTCAGCTCGTGAAGAGGGATGTTGATGAATCCCGGAACCATGCCTCTTTCGCATTCGCCCGGATTTCTGACGTCGAGCTTGATTACTTCATCGCCCATTTCGGCAACTTCATCGAATGTTGCTATCCTGCTTTCACCGAGGACAACATTCTCGCCGACATATCCTGCCATGTTGATCGGATCCTTTGCGGATGAGAACGGAGGAGCGTATGCGAGATCCAGTTCGTGAAGATCGAATACGGTCATTCCCGCCTGGATGGCTACTGCGAGGATATCGATCCTCTTGTCCACTCCGTCGTAACCTACTATCTGTCCGCCCAGCACCTTTCCGGCCTTGTCGTAGATCAGCTTGACGCTCATCATCTTCGAACCCGGATAGTAGCTTGCATGGCTGGCTGACGCCGAGAATGACTTGTAATAGTCGATCCCAAGCCTCTTGCAGTCCTTTTCGTTAAGGCCGGTCGAAGCAACGGTCATATCGAATACCTTTGCTATCGATGAGCCCAGACTTCCTCTGTAAGGAGTCTTTCTGCCCATTATATTGTCCGCAACGAGTCTTGCCTGCTTGTTTGCAGGACATGCCATAGGAATGATGGTGTCTTCTCTTGAAACGAAGTGCTTGACTCCGATCGCGTCACCGACTGCCCATATGCCTTCCTTGTTGGTATGAAGGTATTCATCGACTATTATCTGTCCGCGGTTTCCGAGTTCTATGCCGCTTCCCTTCAGAAAATCAGTCGCAGGTCTGACGCCGATCGACAGGATGACCATGTCTGCGGGAACAAAACCATTGTCCAGGAGCTTGACGCCCTTTTCGGTGATCTCACCGGCAAACTGTCCGAGGGCCAGCTTGACGCCTTTGCTTCTTACATGCACATGAATGCCGTGAGCCATGTCCTCATCGAGGTTTGGCATAAGATGGGTGTCTGCTTCGATGATGGTGACATCAATACCGGCTTCCCTGAGATTTTCTGCCACTTCAACTCCGATGAAACCTCCGCCGATGACCCGGGCGGTCTTTGGTTCTCTCAGAAGTATGTGGTCCCTTATGGCATATGTGTCATCAACGTTCCTGAGGGTGAAGACAGGCATCAATTCACTGATCTCCATTCTCGGAATGACCGGCACGGCACCGGGAGAGAGGACCAGTTCGTCATATTCGAGCTCGTATTCTTCACCTGTCCTGTGATCCTTGACCGTGACCTTCTTATCATCAGGATCCACCTTGACGGCTTCGCTGAATGTCCTCACATCCACGTTGAACCTTGCCTTGAAGCTCTGAGGCGTCTGAACGAGGAGCTTTGATTTCTCGGCGATAACGCCACTCAGATAATATGGAAGACCGCAGTTCGCAAATGAGATGTATTCGCCCTTTTCGAGCATTATGATCTCCGCTTTTTCGTCCAGTCTTCTTAAACGAGCTGCTGCTCCGGCACCGCCGGCAACACCTCCGACTATTACGTAACGCATTGTAAACCTCCGCTTGTTTTCTTGCTTTCATTATATATCCCCGCACCTGAAATGGCAATGTGAACAGAGGCGCCTCGGGTAATCTTGACTGCAAAACACGGCAGAATATATAATTATATGAATAGTTTCCATAGTCATTACAACAGAGAAAAGCCGGCGGACAGCCTCATTGGAGATCCCGGCGGGAAGCATTGGATCATGACGGACGACGAGAGCATCCATTCTGAAATGGGAGCTCATTGAAAAGAGTAGAAACGCGGGGAGTAACAGTGGCACAGCTGACCATCAATGATATTCACAGGGAAGATCTAAGACTTCTGGATGAGTTCCTGAAGATATGCGACAGGCACGGCCTGAAATATTACATAATCGGTGGAACTTTCCTTGGCGCGGTGCGCCACAAGGGTTTCATTCCATGGGACGATGACATGGACATAGCCATGATGCGACCGGATTTTGAGAAGTTTGTGGAGGTCGCCAACGATGAGTTACCGGAAGGACTGAAACTGCTTACCTTCAGGAACACTCCGGACTACAGGTATTATCTTCCGCATCTGGCGGACCTGAATATTGAGATCGTGGAGAAAAGAAACGAGGCCTCCGGTAAGACTATTAATCTCTTCATTGACATTTTTCCCATCGACGGAACTCCGGACAACGGATTGCTCAGAAGGCTGTATTATGCAAGGGTCCTGTTCAACAGGCTGCTGTACAGCTGGTACTATATAGACGAGATAGACACCCAGAGAAAGAGAAAGGGGTATGAGAAGATCCTGATTTTTCTGGGCAAGATACTTCCGACCAAGAAGATGATAGACCCGGTCAGGGTCCTGGAAAGGATCGACCGAATGCTGAAGAGGAATCCTCCGGACAGGCGTAAGAACATCGGCACCATAATGGGAGCATATCGTATTAGAGAGATCGTTCCGGCGGAATATTTCGGCGAGGGACGGCAATATCCGTTCGAGGGATATTTGCTTACAGGGCCATCCATGTACGATGAATATCTGACGCACATGTACGGTGACTACATGACGCCGCCCAAGGACATACACGCCTCCCAGCACCTGGTCCTGAAGGAAGAGGAGAAAAATGACTGAACAATACAAGATAGACTTTGTAATCCCTTGGGTGGACGGTTCGGACCCTGCCTGGCTTCGGGAAAAGAAAAAGTACATGCCGGCCTCCGACACGGATTCCAGCATTGCAAGATACAGGGACTGGGACATACTGAAATACTGGTTCCGAGGAATTGAAAAGAATGCTCCGTGGGTGAACAGGATATATTTCATCACATGGGGACATCTGCCGTCCTGGCTGAACACGGATCACCCCAAGCTAAAGATAATCAGACACGAGGATTACATCCCAAAGGAATACTTGCCGACTTTCAGTTCGCATACCATTGAACTGAACCTTCACAGGATAGAGGGCCTCAGTGAGCATTTCGTGTATTTTAACGATGACATGTATCTAATTAATCCCGTGACCAAGGATCACTTCTTTCACAAAGGACTTCCAAGGGGAATAGCGGTGTTCAATCCGCCTACAGCTCCCAACGACACAATGCAGGCCATATTAAGCAATGACATAAGGCTCATTAATAGACATTTTGACAAGAATGCTCTGGTGAAAAAGAACCTTAAGATGTTTCTGAACCCTGCGTACGGAAAATACAACATACGTACTTTACTTTGTCTTCCGTGGACTAAGTTGGTTGGATTCTTCAATCATCACACAGCTACACGGTTTCTGAAAAGCGTTTTTGAAGAGGTATGGGAAAGAGAGTACGACACATTGAACGATACCTCCAGAAACAAGTTCAGAAGCCGGGCAGATGTGAATCAGTATGTTTTCCTTTACTGGCAGTACTGTACGGGTAAATTTGTGCCTTCAAAAAATCCCGGAAAATCTGTCAGAATCATGGATGATATCGATAAAGCCTGTGAAATGATTAGAAGCAAAAAAATAAAATGCCTGTGTCTCAATGACTCTGTGACGGGTGAGGATATGTTTGATATCGCTAGAGTAAAAATCGCACAGGCTCTAGAAGAAAGATTTCCTGAGAAATCAGAGTTTGAAAAGTAAAAATGGAATTGTCTTAAGTACGATTTATCATGAGTACGGGCACCAAAGACCCTCTTGATACTTTTACGGTTTTCAAGAGGGGATCACTGTGGGGCAGACTGGAAGGCAGTTTTCGGTGAAGTGTTATTTATACACAACGGTGTGTGATTCGATCGAGACTGATAACAATAATCCTTTAAACAGCTGTTCCCATTTGAGGGGATAAAAGAGAAAAGATATGAAGACTATACTAACATACGGAACGTTTGACATACTCCATTATGGCCATATTCGTCTTTTGAAAAGAGCCAAGGAACTTGGAGATTATCTTATAGTCGGTCTCTCCACTGATGAATTCAATTCCATAAAGGGCAAGAAAGCCTATTACAGCTATGAGATTAGAAAGGCTATGCTTGAGGCCATAAGATATGTCGATAAGGTAATCCCGGAGAATGACTGGGATCAGAAGCCTGGTGACATAATCGCAAACAATGTTGATGTAGTGGTTATGGGAAGTGACTGGGCCGGAAGCGACAGGTTTGAGTGTCTCAGGGAATACTGCGATGTGGTATATCTTGACAGGACCGGTGGAATATCAACATCCATGATTAAGGTCGACCTCGAAATCGACAAACTTGAAGACAAGTGATCTCAGATGATAATAAACTGAACTAATAACTGATTGGAGAGAAAAAATGGCCGGCAGACCGCTGATTTCAGTGATCGTCCCAATTTTTAATGTAGAAGAGTATCTGCCAAAATGCGTCGACAGCATTCTTTCACAGTCATATGACAACTTGGAAGTCATTCTTGTGGATGACGGTTCGCCCGACGGATGCCCGGACATGTGTGAGGAATACCGGAGAAGGGATACTCGAGTAAGAGTTATCCACAAGGAAAACGGAGGCCTCAGCGACGCCAGGAATGCAGGAATGGACATAGCTTTGGGCGAGTATATATTCTTTCTGGATTCAGATGACTGGCTTCTTCCTGAAGGAATAGATACATTGTATGTCATGGCGGAAAAGTATGATGCCGACATTTCTGTCGGAAACAATCTCATGGCATTCGGCGAGAAGGAACCCGACAGAAAAAGATATGACCTTTCCGCAATTCGGGACCGAAGCATTGGGGCTCACGAAGCTCTCGGATACCTTTTTTCGAGCAGGATCCCCACTGTAGCCTGGGACAAGTTGTACAGCAGAAAATGCGTTGAAGGAGTCAGGTTTCCTGTCGGAGTCAATTTCGAGGATTATGTGACATCTCCCGGATTTTTTGAAAGAGCGGAGAATGTGGTCGTTACGGACAGGGAGATCCTCGTACGCCTGTATCGCCGGGACAGCATATCCGGGATGGCGAACAACAGCATTAACAGCGGAGGAAAACTCGTTCAGCGGAAGAACAAGTGCGCACGATTCACAGAATACGTGCCTAAATACCCGGAATTCCGGAAAAACATATGCATTGAGTTCCAGAATGTCCTCAGAGAGGCGGCTAAAGGCGTGCTTTTTGACAGGAACGGAAGGATAACCTGGCAGCAGGTGCTGGACTTGTATTCGAAGACTCTCAGAGAGAACTGGGATCTCGTCGAAGGTATAAAAGAACTGCCCGGATACGAGAAGAGAAAACTAAAATTCGCAGTCAGTGGATCAAAGAACGGACTGCTGGCCTATCTGATCATGACAAAGATCGGGGACACTCTGGGACGTCTAGGATAGACATTCAAGAACAGGGGAAAGGAGGAGAATGATATGGCGCAGCCAAGTGTTAGGGAAAACTACATATACAGAACAGTATATGAAGTGTTCTATCTCCTCACTCCTATTATCGTCACTCCGTACATAGCCCGCGTCCTCGGGGCGGACCTGGTGGGAATAGCCAGCTTCACCCGCTCCGCAGTAACGTATTTCACAATGGTGGGCGCTTTGGGAACGGCAAGATACGGTGCCATAGAAATAGCCAAGGTCAGAGACGACAGACAACGTATCAGCGAACTGTTCTGGGAGATCGAGCTGCTGTCAGTGTTCACATGCATGCTTGCTCTCTTAGCATGGCTGCTCTTTGCCGTGAACGGAGGAGGGTATAAGCTGTACTATTTCTGTCAGACTCCTTTCATCCTTAGTACGATGATGAGTATCTCCTGGTTTTTCAACGGGCAGGAGATGATGAAAAGGATAGTCCTCAGGGATTCTGCTGTGAGGATCGTGGTCGTCGTCTGCCTTTTCATGTTCGTCAGGACAAGGGAAGACCTTGTAAAATATATCCTGATCTATTCACTGGGGCAGATGGTCGGAAACCTGTCCATGTGGCTGTATCTTCCGAAGATGCTCACAAAGGTAGACTTCAGGACATTAAGATTCAAAGAACATCTCAAATCGACCATGGTATTCTTCATCCCGACGATAGCGACGTCAATTTATACCGTGCTGGACAAGACACTCATAGGGGTGCTGACCGGAGACCCTTTCCAAAACGGATACTACGAGCAGGCATTTAAACTGATAAGACTGGTGAGGGTGTTCGTGTTCAGTTCAGTGAATTCAGTCATGGGTGCGAGGATGTCCTATCTGTTCGCCAACGGCAGGTTGGATGAAATGAAGAGCAGGATCAACAGGTCAATGAACTACATCTTTTTTCTTGGCTACGCCTGCATGTTCGGCCTGATAAGCATTGCGGACACATTTGTCCCCGTTTTCTTCGGGAAAGGTTATGACGGAGTCACTCCGCTAATGAGACTCATGGCTCCTCTCGTGGTGATAATCGGAGTCAGCAGCTGCATGGATCACCAATACTATGCTCCCAGCGGGCAGAAGAAAAGAATAATATCATTCATATTTGCGGGTGCGGCCGTCAATCTTGCATTTAATTTTGCGTTGATTCCCAGATTCGGCGCCGAGGGGGCCGTCATGGGATCCCTGGTGGCAGAGGTTGTTATATCCGTTTTGTTCGTCATGAATTCGAAGGAATACATGGACATTTCGAGGCTATGGAAATACTCGTGGAAAAGGATCATAGCCGGCGGGCTGATGGCGCGGGCCGTCATCATTCTTGGAAGAGCGCTGGAAACGAATGCCCTTACCGTCATCCTCCAGGTATGCCTGGGAGCTGCTGTATATTTCCTGGCGTCTTTCATTATGAGGGATGAAATGCTGTTTTATATATGGAAGCAGGGCATGAATGTGTTGAGAAAGATCATCGAAAAGAACAGTGGAAAAGATCGGGGAACGGCATGACAGGAGGAAACGAGATAATGACGGATGACCTGAAGATATCGGTTATAGTTGCCGTATATAACACTGAGAAGTATCTGAGGAAGTGCCTCGATTCAGTATGCGGGCAGTCATACAATAACCTTGAGATACTGCTCTGTGATGATGCCTCCACGGACGGGACCCCACGGATTTGCCGTGAATACGCAGGTAGGGATCCAAGAGTTAGGGTGATTGACAGCACTGTGAATACCGGTATCGCTGCAACGAGGAACCGAGGCCTCGAAGCCGCCAGTGGAGAATGGGTCACCTTTGTTGACGGAGACGACTGGTTGGAAACGGACTGCTATGAGGTGATATCTGAATATCTTTCAGAAGATATTGACTTTCTGAAATACAATGCTGAGAAGGAAAGCAGAACAAAACCGTTTGATATGTCCGAACTGGACGGAAGGACGTTAGAACTGGACGATCGGGAAAGAGACCGAATCAATTTTATGACCTTCGCACGGGACAGGAAGATGAATCATGTCTCATGGCTCCTCGTGATAAACCGAAGGCTTCACGGACAGCTTAGATATGTGGAAAGGCATAGAAGAGAAGAGGACTTGATCTACTTTGAGGATCTTCTGTACTCCTCAGACAAATGTCTGTTTATTGACAGAAAACTCTATCACCACTCTTTCAATCCAAACGGACTGGTTAATTCGGGGAAAACCATACCTGAAGGAATAGAAGGAAAACTGGATGTTCTGACCATGCTTATGGAAAAGTATGGAGACAGGATGAAAGATGAAACAAAGACAGCGGTGTTCTCTAACCAGCTAAGACTTCTGGATTACGAACTTGTTCGTCTGGGCAAGTTTGATTTGAAGAAATATCGACAGACCGTAAAACGAATCAGAAACGATGGCAGATGGAAAAGGCTGCAGGAATACAATGTTGGTCTTCCTCTGAGATATAGTTTTCATATTAAAATGGTCGACATGGGACTGACCAGTCTATCGGAGATCATTATTAAAATGGGAGAACTGTTAGAATAAATAAAAACCCGGTTCGGTATGCATAAAGCGCGCTTCCGACCGGGATTATTTTATTGGATATTCTTCTTCTACGAATTTGATCAGTTGCTCAGGGCTGCTGAACATCTTGAACTTTTCACCGTATGCCCTCATTTCGTTCAGTTTTCTGTCCCTTCTGAAAATATACCTCAGGATATTCTTGTAATCCTTAAGCAGACTTATTACAGAACGGGGGTATAGGTGATCCGTATCTCCTCTCATCCTTTTGACCCACCTTTTTGTCGCATTAAGAAGAAGGATATGAGTGGGAATGTCCAGATAGAGCATAAAGTCAGCAAGAGGAAAGCTCTTCTTCAGTATGTTGGTGTCTCTCATCGCTCCTTCGATGATCCATTCATCGTGCTCCAGCATCTCGTCAAGAATGGTTTCACGGAGTTCCTCAGGCCATTTCTCCTTCATCACAGCGCCAGGTTTCCAGATGACATAATCCTTGTTGAAAGCAGGAATTCCGTATTTCCGGGATAGTTTTCTGGCGGTCGTCGTTTTGCCTGAAGCGGTGCATCCTAGTATCTCAATCTTCATACGGATCTCCTTACTGCTCTGTACTGGAATTACTGCGGTCAAAATCAGTGATGTTACGGACAGCATTACCCTGGCATAGATGTATCTATTGATTATACGATGTTATTTGCTTTTTCGAGTATTGCCTAATACTGCTTACCAATGCGCCGGTAATTATATTATACTTTTCCGTACTGTTGCTTTCAATGAAAACCATGAGCTTTGTGAATTCGCGGATTGACTGATGCAAACAGGGGGTGATATATTGTATCCATACCGGATGGGGAGTGCCAAGAAATGAGAATAGAGATCATAGGGCCGGCAGGAAGCGGAAAGAGCACCCTTGCGAGGAAAATAGCAGGTTATTATGGTATACCTTTCTTTGAGAAAGACAGGATAGTCTACAGGTTCGATCCCAAGGATGAAATGAGGACCGCCGAAGAACAGGAACGGATAATGTCCGAAATGCTCGCCTGTGTTGACTGGGTGACTGAAGGGCCGGATAGGGATTTCCTCACGGAAACATATCCGTTGGATGACCTTATCATAATCCTTCATCCGCCGAAGGGTGTATGTATGTTCAGAGTGACTAAAAGGTGGCTTGAACAGGTGCTCGAGATTTGTGATTACAGGATCAGCAGAAATCCAAAGACCCTGTACTATCAGTACAAGAATCAGTTCCTTTTTGACAGAAGGCTCGAAAGAAGATACAGGGAGATAAGAGAAGTGACTGATGCGCAGATAGTGGAATTTTCCACACGGGACAGCAGTGAAAAGGCTTTCGAATATGTTTTAGAGATGTTTCCAATTGAAAAAGACAGGAGGATGGACGTGGGATCTTTGGACATCCTTAAGATCAGAGATAACAGATAAGAAAACAGGAGCGTCAGATGCCGTATGGCACCGATGCTCCTGATTGTATGTATTTGTTCACTCAATGCATTTCAAACGAAAGTTTCTCTCGCCATATTCCCACATCAAGAATATGTCATCGCTTATTGACCCTCTGAATCGTGCGCAAAGCACATTCTTGACTATATCTTCATGCGATAGGTATAATTACATAAATAAATGAACGGCTGGAACAGCCGTCTGAGAGGAACGCAGTTGAAACAGGAAAACATACGTAATTTCTGCATCATTGCCCATATCGATCACGGAAAGAGCACCCTTGCCGACAGGCTTCTTGAGAAGACCGGGAGCGTGGAGCAGCGTCTCATGGAAGACCAGCTGCTGGACAACATGGACATCGAACGTGAGAGAGGGATAACCATAAAGGCCAGGGCAGTCACCCTGGAGTATAAAGCCAATAACGGAGAGGACTATGAGTTCAATCTCATAGACACTCCGGGACATGTCGACTTTACCTACGAGGTCAGCAGGAGCCTCGCCGCGTGCGAGGGAGCCATACTAGTCGTGGACGCGACCCAGGGCATCGAGGCACAGACTCTGGCAAACACGTATCTTGCCGTGGAGCATGACCTGGAGATCCTCCCTGTTCTGAATAAGATAGATCTGGCAAGCGCGGATCCGGAGAGAGTAGCGCATGAAGTCGAGGATGTCATCGGCATCCCATGCCTTGATGCGCCGAGGATAAGCGCCAAGATGGGTATCAACATAGAGGAGGTCCTCGAAAGGATCACAACTGACATTCCGGCTCCAAAGGGAGATCCGGACGCCCCGCTCAAGGCGCTCATCTTTGACAGCGTATATGACCCTTACAAGGGCGTCATCGTATATGTCAGGGCCATGGACGGAACCCTGAAGCCGGGAGACAGGATCAGGCTCATGCAGACAGGAGCCGAATTCGACACTGTCGAAGTCGGAAGGATGGGAGCAAGGGACCTTGTACGGTGCACCGAACTCAAGGCAGGAGAAGTCGGATATATAACCGCCAGCATAAAGAGTGTCAGGGATACGAGAGTCGGCGATACCGTGACTCTTGCGTACAGGCCTGCAAGTGAAGCGCTTCCGGGATACAAGAAGGTCACCCCGATGGTCTACTGCGGAATCTATCCGGCTGACGGAGCCAGATACGGAGACCTGAGAGATGCTCTGGACAAGCTTCAGCTCAATGACGCTTCGCTGGTGTTCGAACCCGAGACCAGTGCGGCTCTGGGTTTCGGATTCAGATGCGGATTCCTGGGACTTCTGCATCTGGAGATAATAATCGAAAGACTCGAGAGAGAATTTGATCTTGATCTTGTCACTACCGCTCCGAGCGTTGAATACAGACTGACTCTTACGGACGGAACAGTGATGCTCATTGATAATCCAACCAACTATCCCGACCCCGCTTCCATCAGCCTCAGTGAAGAGCCGGTCGTGGAGGCGCACATATATACTCCTAAAGACTATGTAGGAGATCTTATGGAACTGTGTCAGAACAGGAGAGGCACATTCAAGGACATGTCATATCTTGACGAGAGCAGGGTGGACCTGAGGTATGAACTGCCGCTCGGCGAGATCGTTTATGATTTCTTTGACTCTATCAAGAGCCGAAGCAAGGGATATGCCAGCTATGAGTATGAATTCAAGGACTTTGTCCCTTCAAAGCTCGTGAGGCTGGACATCCTTCTCAACGGAGAGGCTGTCGATGCCCTCTCGCTCATAGTGCATGCGGACAAGGCTTATGAACGCGGGCGCAGGATCTGCGAGAAGCTGAAGGACAACATACCGCGTCAGCTCTTCGAGGTGCCTATACAGGCAGCCATCGGAGGCAAGATCATAGCCAGAGAGACCGTGAAGGCTCTCAGGAAAGACGTTCTTGCCAAGTGCTACGGCGGAGACATTACCAGAAAGAAGAAGCTGCTGGAAAAGCAGAAGGAAGGCAAGAAGAAGATGCGTCAGCTGGGAAGCGTGGAAGTTCCGAGTGAGGCATTCACCGCCGTCCTCAAGCTGGATTAGGAGGATCTGCCATGAAGATCAGGATAGGACTGATTGTTGCCGCATTTGCCGCTCTCGGAATAGTGCTGGCAGCCTGCACGGGTAACAAGGAGAACAAGATGACGGTGGACAGCCTGAAAAAGAAAAGCATGGATCTCGGTGACCTCACATCCGTATCATACCGCTACGGCGGGGGGATGGAAGGCGAAAGTGAGAGTTTCACGCTGGAGATAACTGACGGATACGGTGATCTGACAGTGTCTGAATCTCCGTATCACAGCGCCGCAACGGTAGTCAGGTCGTATAATGTCGATGTAGAGCGGGTCGAGAAAATAGAGGCGTATGTAAGCGAGTACAATCTAGCTGCATGGGGCGATCTGCCTCAGAGCGAGTACATTGCAATGGACGCGCCTACCAGTAGCTACAGCGTCTGCTACGACAATTCATCGGTCGGCGGATCAAGGCGCGAATACTACACCGTTTCTTCTGACGACGAATATCCTGAAGGCGGAGGAGAAGTGCTCGGAAAGGTGAGGACGATGCTGCTTGAAATGGTCGATCCTCAGGAGATGAACAATGCTTATGTCGTCGGTGAAGACGGCGAGGAGCTGAGGGGCGACGAGGCTGCGATGAGAGTCGTCCAAACCAGGCTTCCGGAACTTATCTCCCGTTACGGAGGGGATCTCGAGGGGACCGTTATAATGGATGAAGGACTCGAATCCATCGAAGACGAAACCTATTTCGTTTTCTCAATAGGCACCGACAACGGAGCCAGCGTGGTGAGGGAAGCCTTCATTGCGGTTAGAAATGACTATTCGAGACTGATGAAGATGGACCCGCTCACGGGAGAGTGGGAGCAGATATATGTTTCAGTTACAGGCTGACGGAGAACAGTATGGATACAGAAAAGACAGCTGCCGAGAAGGCAGTGCGGGAAGAACAGCCTCAGTATGAGGTCGGCGGACTGCTGGAAATAGCGGAGGAAGGTTTCGGATTCTTGAGGAGCGAGAACTATCTCACCGGGCCTAACGACGTGTACATCTCCAATTCGCAGATCAGGAGATTCAACCTCAGGACCGGTGATTTCGTTGCCGGAACGGCAAGGGATCCCAGACCGGGTGAAAAATACAGGGGACTTTTACAGGTCACCGGAGTAAACGGAAAGAATCCGGAGGAGGCCAGGAGAAGGCCCAGATTTGACAATCTGACCCCTATATATCCCAACAGAAAATTCAACATGGGCAACGGACCGATCTCGCTCAGACTAATCGATCTTATGAGCCCTATCGGAAGAGGACAGAGAGGACTCATAGTGTCGCCTCCTAAGGCGGGCAAGACCACGCTCATAAAGGAGATAGCCATGTCCCTTGCCAGAAATCACAGGGACATACACATAATTGTCCTTCTGGTGGACGAGAGACCGGAAGAGGTCACCGACATGAAGGATGCGGCTGCCGGAACCGATATCGAGGTCATCTATTCGACTTTCGATGAGGTCCGGGAGAGACATGTCAAGGTCGCTGAGATGACCCTTGAAAGGGCAAAGAGGATGGTCGAGTCCGGCAATGACGTAGTGATCTTGCTCGACAGCATCACGAGGCTTGCCAGGTCAAACAATCTCATATGCACGCCCAGCGGAAGGACGCTGTCCGGAGGTCTTGACCCGAACTCCTTCTATATGCCCAAGCGCTTTCTGGGAGCTGCCAGGAACCTCAGGGAGGGAGGCAGCCTTACCATCATAGCCACCGCTCTGGTTGAGACCGGCAGCAGGATGGACGATGTCATATTTGAGGAGTTCAAGAGTACCGGCAACATGGAGATAGTCCTGAACAGGAACCTTCAGGAAAGAAGGATTTTCCCGGCTGTCGACATCGCAAAGTCGGGCACCAGAAAGGAAGAACTGCTGCTGACCGAAAACGAACTCAGCGTTGAGTCGGACGTGAGGAACCGGATGGCCAACGGAAGGTTCGAACTTGACGGCCTGATCAGGGGCCTTGAGAGATTCTCCTCCAACGAAGAGTATGTCAGCGCTTATCTGAAGAGGAAAGCGGACAGGAACGCGGAGAACGAATAGGATATATCCGGCTACGGCCGGATATATTTAAGCCAGAAGGTTAGCCTGTGCTAATTAGATTTGGCAGACAGCAAATATGGTTTGCCTTTTGGGTCGATTAATGTATAATTAAAACCATAAAGGAAGGCATATCATGACTAGATTCGGACCTGCGGGGCTGGCTGACAGCTTTGCTGAAATGGGATACAAAAAGAGCGAGGAAGCGGCAGATTATCTCTCCCGTTTTTCACTGACTGCCTTCGAGTACCAGTGCGGCCACGGAGTCAGGATCAAGGATGAGACTGCTGCCCGCATTGGAGCTGCGCTGATGGAGAAGGACATCCGGGTATCCATGCATGCTCCATACTACATCTCAATGTCCTCCACCGATGAGGAAAAGAGACTTAACAGCGTCGACTACCTTCTTCAGTCGGCCAGAGCGCTGAAGGCCATGGGAGGCACAAGGATAATCTTCCATCCCGGCTCATGCGGTAAGCTGGACAGAAGCGAACGGCTGAGAAAAGCCATGGACACCATGGAAAGAGCGGTCAGGGCGCTGGATGACGAAGGGCTGGGAGACATGACGCTGTGTCCTGAAGTGATGGGGAAGATCAATCAGCTCGGAAGCCTTGAAGAGGTACTGAGCCTGTGTACCATAGACAGAAGGATAATTCCCTGCGTGGACTTCGGTCACCTCAATGCAAGGACTTACGGAAGCCTGAAGGGGACCGATGACTTCCTGAGAGTCGTTGACACCATTTCCGAGACCCTCAAAGATGAAAGATACAGGATATTCCACTCCCATTTTTCCAGGATCGAATGGACAAAGGGAGGAGAGAAGAGACACTGGACCTTCCGGGACACCGGCTTCGGACCCGACTGGGAGCCTTTTCTGGAGATGATCTCCATAAGAGGACTCAGTCTGACGGTGATATGCGAATCCGCGGGAACGCAGACCGAGGATGCCGCGACCATGATGAATTATCTTAACAAAAAACTCAATAAGGAGAATGACATATAATGACAGACAGGATAGCAAAGCTGCTGGGCGAGGTTTCAAAGGATCCGTCCTTCGAGGCAGCGCTCATCACAAGCGACCAGAACAGATTCTATTTCTTCGGCATGCGTTCCTCGGCAGGAACGGCGGTGGTGCTCAAGGACAAGGCATATTTCATAATCGATTCCAGATACCACGAGCTTGCGCTTAGGACCGTCAGGAATGCGGAAGTGATACTTCAGGACAGGCTCTATGAGCAGATCAATGAGATCCTTGCAAGACACGGAGTGAAGACTGTCTGGGTCGAGCAGGGAATGTCCCTGGGGACCTTCAACGGTTTGAAAAAGCAGATCAAGGCCGAGCTCCTCTCGGAGAATCCTCTCACGACGATAATCTCTGGCCTGAGGGTGATAAAGGACGAGGATGAAGTAAAGCTCATCCGCAGGGCACAGGAACTGACGGACATGGGCTTCAGCTACATCATCACCCAGCTCCGTCCGGGAGTTACGGAGAGGGAGATGCAGCTTGAACTCGAGAACTACATGAAGAAGAACGGTGCTGACGGTCTGTCATTTGACACCATCCTCATAAGCGGAAAGAACACGAGCCTGCCTCACGGGGTCCCGACCCACAAGGTGATCGAAAAGGGCGACTTCGTGACGATGGACTATGCCGCCGCATACGGCGGATACTGCTCGGACATGACCAGGACGGTCGCCATAGGCGAGCCTACCGACGAGATGAGACATGTGTACAACATCGTGCTCGAGGCACAGCTCAAGAGCATGGCAGCCATCAAGCGGGGAGTCGTCTGCTCAGACATCGACAAGATCGCCAGAGACCACATCTATTCAAACGGATACGAGGGATGCTTCGGGCACAGCCTCGGCCACTGCTTCGGAATAGACATCCACGAGCCTCCGATGTTCTCGCCGAGAGACAATTCGATACTCCCTCGGGGAGCGATGATCACGGTGGAGCCGGGCATCTATCTGCCGGAGAGATTCGGAGTCAGGATCGAGGATACGGTCAGGGTCACCGATGACGGATACATTCCACTGACCTACTCTACCAAAGAGCTTTTGGTACTTTAATGCCGCATACCTGTGCGGTATATGACATATATACACTGTAAATGATCCAATGAAGGAGGATATATTCATGGAATATCAGAAGGAAGTATTTGATACTCTCGCACGCCTGGTCAAGTACAACTCGGTACAGGGCGAGCCCCTTGAAGGCAAGCCGTTCGGAGAAGGCCCGGCAGCTGTTCTTGAGGAGGCTCTGAAAATCGCAGATGAGATGGGCTTCAGGACAGTCAATATGGAGAACTACTGCGGTTATGCAGAGATCGGCGAGGGCGAGGATATCATCGGACTTGTCGGACATCTCGACATCGTTCCTGCGGGAGACGGCTGGGATACAGATCCGTTCACGCTCACTTTCAAGGACGACAAGGTCTACGGAAGAGGCGTAAGCGATGACAAGGGCGCAGTCGTAGCTTCACTGTATGCAATGAAGAAGATCAAGGACAGCGGCATTCCGCTCAAGAAGCGCATCCGCGTTCTGATGGGATGCAACGAAGAGAGCGGTTCGAAGTGCATGGATTACTATGTAAAGCACGGCGAACCTATTACGGTAGGCTTTACGCCTGACGCAAACTTCCCTGGCATCTACGGCGAGAAGGGCGGCTTCGGAGGAAAGGCCTATTCAAAGAACACAAAGATAATCGACATCTCAGGCGGAACCGTTTCGAACGCCGTCTGCAAGAGATGCACGATCACCATCCCTGCAGAGGTCAGCGTTGAGGCTTTAAAGGCTTCGTTCGCCAAGACTCCACTCAAGAGCTATGACATAAAGGAAGAGGGCGGAAAGATCACCATCGTCGCTGAAGGAGTGGCAGCTCACGCAAGTATGCCTTACCTCGGAGTCAACGCCGCAAACTACACGTTTTGGGCACTGCGGGATGCAGGTTTCAAGGATGACTTCGTAGAGTTCTATAACGAGCATATCGGAACAGAAAACGACGGCTCGGGCATCGGTATCAATGTAAGCGACGAATACGGCGCGACCACCCTCTGCAACGGTGTTGTAGGAATGGAAGACGGAAAGGTATTCGCAACCATCGACTGCCGTTGCGCCGTAACATATTCCCCTGAACAGATCACAGCACTTGCAGCTCCTCATCTTGAGGATGACAAGGGTGTCATCGTAGTCAGAAGAGCCGGAAAGCCTCTGTTCTTTGATCCTAATTCCGAGCTGGTCACAAAGCTGGTGTCAGCCTACAGAGAGGTCACCGGAGACTATGAGAACCAGCCTGAGGTCATCGGAGGCGGCACATATGCCAAGAGCGTACCGGGAATCATCGCGTTTGGATGCGAATTCCCTGGCGCTGACAACCACATCCATGACGCCAATGAGTCGCTTCCTATAAAGGAGATGGGACTTCAGATAGAGATCTATCGGAAGGCTATCGAAAAGCTCCTCAACTAAACCAAAACAGTCATTATTCATTCGGCTCCTCCTTCGGGAGGAGCCGTTTTTGCTCGTTATTACTAACATATGTTGTATACTGCAGTAATATGTTGTATACTATATGTTGTCAGATTGACTTTTTGAGGACAAATGCCCTGTGAAGGGACGCCCGGTCGGAGAGAATCCCCGGATTGGTAAAATATTGACGGAAATGGGAATTTTCATATATAATTAAAATTCAAGATAAGGAACCATTCCATATTTGCGATGTGAGGATATAGATGGCTAAGAAAAAGAATGAGTACGGCAATGAAGACATAAAGCTCTTGAAGGGGGCCGAGAGGGTCCGTTCAAGGCCGGCGGTCATATTCGGCTCTGACGGCATCGAAGGATGCCAGCAGGCCATATTCGAGATACTCACCAACGCTGTCGATGAAGCGAGAGAGGGCTTCGGAAAGAAGATCACCCTGAGCGCTTTCAAGGACGGCAGCGTGGAGGTCGAGGATCAGGGAAGAGGAATACCTGTCGAGTTCAACAATACCGAGCAGAGATACAACTGGGAGCTGGTCTTCTGCGAGCTGTACGCCGGAGGCAAGTACGACAACAATGACGGCGGCAACTACGGCATATCCCTGGGAACCAACGGCCTTGGCCTTTGCGCTACCCAGTACGCCAGCGCGTGGATGACGGCCGATATCGTCAGGGACGGAAACGAGTACCATCTGGACTTCAAGAAAGGCGAGAACGTCGGAGGACTCCACAAGACGGAAGGGACCAAGAAGCACACGGGATCGAAGATCAAGTGGCTGCCTGACAGGGAAGTCTTCAGCGATACGGATGTCTCAAGGGATTATTACTATGACATGCTCAAGAGACAGGCTGCGGTAAACCCGGGCATCGCATTCATCTTCAACTACGAAGGCGAGAACGGGATGGAGACCACCCAGTTTCTGTATCAAAATGGCATAAGCGACTATGTCGAGGAACTGGCGGCAGGTACGAACCTTTCCAAAATCGTGCTCTACAGCGGCGACGACGCCGGAAGGGACAGGGAAGACCTTCCGGAATACAAGCTTAACATGAACGTGGCGTTCACCTTCTCAAACAAGGTGCATGCCGTTGAATACTATCACAATTCCAGCTGGCTGGAGCACGGCGGAAGTCCTGAAACGGCCCTAAAGACCGCTTTTAGGGCACATTTCGACGAATACTTCAAGGCAAACGGAATGTACAAGAAGAACGACACAAGGGTCAAGTTCGAGGACATAGAGGACAGCCTTGTGTTCGTTTCCAGCTGCTTCTCGACTATGACCAGCTATGCCAACCAGACAAAGAAGGCGGTCACCAACAAGTTCATAGCGAACTCTATGACCAAGTTCCTCAGGCATGCGCTGGAAGTGTACTTTGCCGAGAATCCTGAAGAGGCCAAGAAGGTCGCTCAGCAGATAATGATAAACAAGACTGCCAGAGAGGATTCAGAAAAGACAAAGCAGAATGTCAAGAGAGAATTGACAGCGAAGATTGACATCGCCAACAGAGTCGAGAAGTTTGTCGACTGCCGTTCAAAGGATGTCAACGAAAGAGAAATATACATAGTGGAGGGCGATTCCGCCTTGGGCGCCTGCAAGACCAGCAGGAACGCGCAGTTCCAGGCACTGATGCCCGTCAGGGGAAAGATCCTCAACTGCCTGAAGGTCGACTATGACAGGATATTCAAGAGTCCGATCATAACGGACCTGCTGAAGGTGCTGGGATGCGGCGTCGAAGCTCCGGCCAAGTTCAGGACGAACGGCATCGGGGCATTTGATATCGAAAACCTCAGGTGGAACAAGGTGGTAATCTGCACGGATGCCGACGTGGACGGATTCCAGATCAGGACACTTATCCTTGCGATGATCTACAGGCTCATGCCTTCTCTCATAGACGAAGGCAAGGTATTCATAGCAGAGTCTCCTCTGTATGAGATAAACTCCGGGGACAAGACCTTCTTCGCATACACCGAACCAGAAAAGACAGACATACTCTCAAGGCTGGAGGGGAAGAAATATACCATCCAGCGTTCGAAGGGACTCGGCGAGAACGAGCCGGAGATGATGAGCCTTACTACCATGAACCCGGCCACAAGAAGACTGATCAGAGTATGCAAGGCGGACGTCGACAGGACCCGGGAGATCTTTGAGATCCTCCTGGGAGACAACCTTGCCGGAAGAAAGCAGTACATACGGGACTTCGGGCCGGATTATCTCGATCAGCTTGATCTCCAGTAATCGAAGGGGCAAATATGGCAAAGAGAAAGACAAAGAAGACAGATGAAGGCCAAATAGGCATACTCGACGAAAACGTTGAGATAATGGCTGCGGGCGAAGTCATGGAGAGCGCCATCACGGATACTCTTGAGCAGAACTACATGCCTTACGCCATGAGCGTAATCGTTTCGAGAGCCCTTCCTGAGATAGACGGCTTCAAGCCGAGCCACAGGAAACTGCTGTACACCATGTATGACATGGGACTGCTGCGAGGCTCAAGGACAAAATCGGCAAACATAGTCGGACAGACAATGAAGTTGAACCCTCACGGAGACGCGGCCATCTATGAGACGATGGTAAGGCTCTCGAGGGGCAATGAGAGCCTGCTCGTTCCTTTCGTAGACAGCAAGGGAAACTTCGGCAAGGCCTACAGCAGAGACATGGCCTATGCAGCCTCGAGATACACCGAGGCCAAGCTCGACCCCGTCTGTGAGGAGCTGTTCAGGGATATAAACAGCGACACGGTCGATTTCGTCGACAACTATGACTCCACCAGAAAGGAACCGACGCTCCTGCCGGTCACTTTCCCGAACATACTCACAAACAACACCCTCGGGATCGCCGTAGGAATGGCGTCCAACATATGCTCCTTCAACCTGGAGGAGGTATGCAGGACCACGATCGGCATCCTTAAGGACCCTATGCATGACATAAAGTCGACGCTTCTCGCTCCGGATTTTGCCGGCGGCGGACAGATCCTTTATGATGCCAGCGACATAGACAGCGTCTATGAGACGGGCCGCGGTTCCATAAGGGTGCGCAGCAAATGGGAATACATAAAGAGCGAGAACCTCATAGAGGTCACTGAGATACCTCCGACGACTACCATCGAAGCGATAATGGACAAGGTCGCGGAGCTGGTCAAGAACAAGAAGGTCGATGACATCAGCGACATGAGGGACGAGACCGACCTGAAAGGCCTTAAGCTCGTGTTCGATCTCAAGAGAGGACGCGATCCGGAGAAATTGATGAACAAGCTGTTCAAGCAGACTCCTTTGGAAGACAATTTCTCTGCAAACTTCAACATCCTCGTTGCCGGCGTTCCGAATGTCATGGGCGTAAGGGAGATAATCGAGGAATGGATAGCCTTCAGAAAGGAATGCGTCAAGAGACGCACCTTCCATGATCTCAAGCTCAAGAAGGACAGGCTGCATCTGGTCAAGGGACTCGAGCAGATACTTCTGGACATAGACAAGGCAGTTGCCATCGTAAGGAACACCGAGGACGATGACGAGGTCGTGCCGAATCTCATGATGGGCTTCGGTATCGACCAGATCCAGGCAGAATTCGTTGCCGAGATTAGGCTCAGGCAGCTCAACAAGAACTATATCCTCAAGAGGATAGAGGAGAAGGAGCAGCTGGAAAAGGATATCGCGGAACTTGAGGACCTCCTCAAGAGCGAAGCGAAGCTCAGGAAAGTGATGATCTCCGAACTGGAGAACGTCATCAAGAAGTACGGCAGGCCGAGAAGATCCGAGATCATCTATGGCGAGACTGCCGCGGAAACTCCTGAGGAAGAAGTCGCGGTCGACAGCTATTCCGTGCACCTTTTCGTAACCAAGGAAGGCTATCTGAAGAAGGTTACCCCTCAGTCCCTCAGGATGTCCGGTGAGCAGAAGCTCAAGACCGATGACGTCATAGTCACCCACGTGGAGACGACAAACGACGCGTATGTACTGTTCTTTACCGACAGATTCCAGGTGTACAAGGCAAGGCTGGATGACTTCAAGGACACCAAGGTCAGCGCGCTCGGCGATTACGTCCCTGTCGAACTGGGCATGGACGAAGGCGAAGGAATAGTGGGCAGTGTCATTTACAAGGAATACAAGGGATCGATCCTATTCTGCTTCGATAACGGAAAGGTCGCAAAGATCCCTCTTGCCTCTTACGAGACCAAGCAGAACAGGAAAAAGCTCATCAATGCTTACAGCGACAAGGGCAAGCTTGTAAGTATTATCTACTGCGAGACAAATTCTGACATCATAATGGTGTCAAATGTCAACAGGGCCCTCGTTTTCAACTCTTCTCAGCTGGCCGAAAAGACCACGAAGAACTCTCAGGGCGTGCGGGTGCAGACGCTGAAGAAGAACCAGTACATCAAGAGCGCGGGATTTGCCCGGAACGCTCAGCTAGACAACCCTTCAAAGTTCAAGGCCAAGAACCTTCCTGCCCGGGGCTCCTTCCTCAAGGAGAACGACATAGCCCAGCAGCTGTCCTTCGAGTAATGGGGAAAAGTGGCACAAAACAGCAATATTTTCAATGATCTGAGCCGCTTTGGGATATTGCAAAAGAAGTATGCTTGTGATATATTATACAGGTCACAAATTTACGAAAGGCTGAATAATGATGGGAGCTTTACAGATAGTAGCCGGTCTGCGGTTTGCAGCATGCGGTTTGGTAGTTATATTTTTGGTCCTTGCACAGCAGCCAAACAATGATCTCGGCGTTATGGGCGGTGCTGCAGCATATCAGTCCATGCAGCGGCGTTCAACCGACGCACGTATAGCCAACACAACAAAGTATGCCGGTGCGGCATTCTTCGTACTCGCTGTTCTGTGCGGTGTCGTTGTACTGTTTGCCAGATAAGATCAGAAAGAATGACAATAAATGGGGACCGTATCAAAACGGTCCCTTTTTATGTATATGTGCGCAGGAAATATGAAATCAGGAGGAAAGTCTAATGAAACTGTCAAAGAATGACCTTCTCGAAATGATAGATGAATACGGATTTGTCGACATAGGCAAGTTGATGAACAAGGTATCCGACCAGAAGAAATTCAGGAGACTGGTGTCACGGCTCACGGAATCCGGACGGGTGCTCAGGGCAAATGATCTGCTTGTGGATCCGGGCAGGCTCGACCTCATCCCCAAGGACTCTCTTGTCAGGGCAAGGGTGGTAAAACTCAATGAGACAAACGGCTTCGTAAGACCCGTTGACGGTGAGGGCGACATCTTCATCCCGGGATACGCTCTGAAGGGCGTTATGGTCGGAGACATCGTCACGGTATTCGTTACTTCAGGAAACTCTTCCGGGAGAAGCAGCGAAGGCATCGTGGTCGACATAGTCGAAGAAAAACAGGTGCTGACGGGCAGGGCGGAAGTAATGGGTAGAAGGATGTATTTCTATCCCGATTCCGCTCCTTTCCTGAACATACCGGTGATCAATGCCGGAGAGTTCACTGTTCAAAAGGGTGACACGGTCCAGGCCTCGATCAGAGGCAGAGGTGACAGACACTCCTCGCTTGCCGCAGTCGTGACAAGGGTGATAGGCGATATCAGGGACTCAAAGACCGCCATAGAAGCCATACTCGCCGAGAATCGGATACCGGAAGGCTTTTCAGCCGATGTGAAGGCTGAAGCAGATGATATGGCGGACAGCCTTGACATGGAAAAAGAGCTTAGAAGCAGAACGGATCTCAGGGAACTTGACTTCTTCACCATCGACTCCAGTTCCACCAAGGATATGGATGATGCGATCTATGCGCAGAAGAAGGGGGAAGGTTACCGCCTCATAGTTTCCATAGCTGACGTGAGCCATTTCGTCAGGAGAGATTCTCTGCGGGACAGGGAAGCCTTTGCCAGAGGCAATTCCATCTACTTCGGAGAAGAAGTGGTGCCGATGCTGCCCGAAAGATATTCAAATGATGTTTGTTCACTGAATCCAAATGAGGACAAGCTTTCCTTCAGTTGCGACATCGAGTTCGGACGGACGGGCGAGATAGTAACATACAGATTCTACAAGTCCGTCATCAGAAGCAGGATCAAGGGCGTATACAGCGAGATCAACGAGCTGTTTGACGGAACTGCAGGAGAGGATATCAGGGAGAAATATGCCCCTGTTTCAGGGATCCTTTCCGACGCGAGGGAACTGTACGCCAGGCTCAGGGAAATGCATAAAAAGAGGGGAAGCATGACCATCGTCTCAAGCGAGCCGTTGTTCGATTTTGATTCCGAACACAGGGCAATCAGGGCATACCCCCATCCTCACGGGGAAAGTGAGGATCTCATTGAGGAATTCATGCTTGCAGCCAATAACTGCGCCGCGATGTTCCTCAGGGAGAATGACCTTCCTGGAATATACAGGGTCCATTCAAGTCCTGAACTTGAGAAGATCGACAAGCTGAAGAACCGGCTCTCCTACTATGACCTGATGATCAACACCAAGAGCGGCAGAACGCTGCAGCAGGAGATGAGCAGGGTCCTTGATGAGACCCGGGGAACCGATCTTGAGATCCCGGTCCACAGGATGGTGCTGAGAGCCCAGTCTAAGGCCAAGTACTCTTCGACCCCTTCAGGTCATTTCGGACTGGTCATGGAGGACTATTCCCACTTCACCAGCCCGATCAGAAGATACAGCGACCTGGCCATACACAGGATAATGTCGGATTTCCTTTCCGGAAGGAGCAGGGAGGATATCGTGAACGCATATTCGACCTTCGCCTATGACCGGGCGGTACAGGCTTCCGAAAGGGAGAATGTCGCTCTCACGGTGGAAAGGGCGGCGGACGCCGTGTACAAGGCTGAGATCATGTCCGCACATCTGGGAGAGAGCTTTGAGGGAACTGTGACCAGCGTCATGAACTTCGGCATCTTCGTCACGTTGCCGGATACCATAGAGGGCATGGTGCCGGAAGCATTCCTGGATCTTGTGATGCCTGATGTGGTCGAGGGATACAGCATACGCTGTCCTCTGACGGGAAAGGAATACAAGGTCGGCGACAGGATAACCGTTACGGCGGCTGACGTCGACATAGCCTCGGGAAAGATCACGTTCAAGATATGACTTAATACGAAAGGGACCGTGCATTAGCACGGTCCCTTCAGACTGAAGACAATCTCCCGTTTTGGAACACCCTTGTTCCTAAAGCGGGAGA
>CAZDOS010000023.1:0-25589 GCA_964507095.1 uncultured Oscillospiraceae bacterium
TAAAGATCAACTGATCTGTGACAGTAAAAAGACAGAGCTTCTCAGAAGCTCTGTCTTTTTTTGCTAATTCATGAAAAAGGACTCTTCAAAGAAGAGTCCTTTCCTGTTTCTGCTTTAGAATACACCCGTTGTATCAAATGAGAAACTTGCCCTTGCCCTTGTATGGAAGGCATCGAAGTATTTGTCCTCCAGAGGGATCCACTCCTCTTCGAACTGCTTGAAGACCTTGGTGCTCGGTGTGCGTTTCCTGAGCCTGTCAAGCTGTTTCGGTCTCTTTACATCAAGGAAGATGGTGTAGTCATAGTACTTCATGAGCTCCGGATGCATCGAATACACGCCCTCAATAATATTCAGTCTCTTCGGGGTGAATATCTTGGAGTCCTTGTACTTGTTTGAATGACAGTTATAGATGGGGTGTGAGAACGGTTCACCCTTGATTATCGGCTCGAGTATCTTATCCCTTACGCCTTCCCAGTCCACGTTTCCGCCCGGGGTCGCAAGTCTCTCATCGGTCTTCCTGTCAGGAGTGAGGAAGAAATCATCCATATGGAATACATTGCAGTCATGGTTCTTGGCGATGTCCTTTACGAAGGTGCTCTTGCCGCTGCCCGAAGGACCGTCTATTGCGATTATGATCGGGCTCTTGTCATTCTTGTTAAGGACAGCACCGACTATAGTTGATAAAATACTGATACTCATATTTATATAACCCTTCCTTAGGAAATGTGCATATGATTATTATATCACATTAGTCAATAGTGAGAAGAGGCGGGGAAAGATAGATGAAATTGTATATAAATTCTTAATTTTGTCTCTGAAAGCACTTAATCGGGACAGGTTTTCTTTTATTTGATACGGATTTGTTGTATTATTTACAAAACACCATTTGATTTTACGGGAGCGAGTGAAGATGTCAGAGCATTCTCACAGACATAAGAACAGCAGTAACGGTTTTGCAAAAAGTTTTGAGTATATACTGTCTCAGGCCAGAAAAGGCTCCGCAGTGCATATCGCGATATTGGCCGGAGGCGCACTGCTCATCCTTCTCATCCTCGGTCTGATCATCTGGGGGATCTCCCGTTCCGGATCCGGAAAGGACGGAAAGGACGGCGAGACCGAGATCAACGAGATGGACCTTGAATATGACAAGGACCGGGAGGCGATCGATACCCGGGAACTGGGTGCAACCGTTCTTGAATATACCCAAGACCGGGGTCAGGATTATGTTGACGAGACTCTGTTCATAGGAGACTCGAATACGGTCCGCACGATGCTCTACGGTCATACCACATGGGATAATGTCGTCGCGGCGACATCAATGGGAGTACGGCACATACACGGACTGAAGATGACCTACTTCAAGGGTTACTCCGAACCTGTGACCGTGCCTGAAGCGGTCAGGATAATCCAGCCTAAAAGGATAATCATCACATACGGCACCAACGATCTGCTGAAATATACTACCGAAGAGTTCATAAGGATATACAAGGCAGGTCTCAAAGAGATACATGATGCGTATCCGTATGCGGACATCATAATCAATGCGATCCCGCCGATCGACAGGCAGAGGGAGAATCTTGCCCTTACGATGCAGAGGATCGACGAGTACAACAAGGCGATTGCCGAGATGGCAGACGAGGAGGGCTACAAGTTTCTCAACTCTTCCGAAGCGCTCAAGGACCCGAATTCGGGATTTGCAAAGACAAACTACACCATAGGTGACGGGGTTCATCTCTCAAAGCTCGGAATGGAAGCGCTGTTCAACTATGTGAGAACGCATGCTTACATAACGACAGACAAGAGACCGAAGCCGCTCAACAAGGTCCCGGAAAGGGAAGAGACGCCTACCGGAATCATAGAAGAAGACCCGATCGCGGTTCGAGGCACCAGGATCAGGATACTGTTCAAGTCCTCCGATCCCGAGCTTGGCACAGTGGACGGCGAGGTCGAACAGAAGATAAAGAGGACGATGACGACCTCACGGGTCACCGCAAAGCCGAATTCCCGGGAGGGAGCGATCTTCACGGGCTGGACCTGCAGCTATGAAGGTCTCAGCGACAGTGAAAGGGATACAGTGACGTTCAAGGTCCCTCAGGTCGATGACAGCGTGACAGAGATCGTCATAACTGCCAACTTCTCCAGGACCGGAATAGAGATCAGGGACGGTTCTGAAAGAGTCACCGACATCACGATGAAGAAAGGCGAAGAGAAGACCGTAAATGCAGTCCTGAGCGGGAATTACAAGGGAGATGCCGCCATAACCTGGGAGAGCGACGACAAGAGCATAGTGCTTGTCGACCCGACAGGAAAACTCAGTGCGATAAACGGAGGCACCACAACGATCTATGCGTCGATACTCGGCGGGAAGATATATGCATCATGCAGGGTTACCGTTGACGTAGAGCTGGAAGGACTCACCATTACAGGAAACTCCTCGCTTGAAGTAGGTGAAGTGACGAATCTGAGCGTCGCTGCCTATCCTCAGGGGGCAAAGGCAGACCTGTCTCTTGTAAAGTGGTCATCCAGCGATGAGAGTGTCGCCACTGTCGACCGGTCCGGTGCCGTGACGGCAAAGGGAATGGGCACTGCGACCATAACGGCGGAGGTCAGCGGAAAGAGCGGACAGTTCACGGTAAACGTGACGCAGAGGATACCTCTTGAGAGCATATCGCTGTCAGGCGAGAATGAATTCTATGAGGGTGAGAGCGTACAGCTTTCCGTCAGCTACCAGCCTCGGAACACGACGGATCTGAAGATAGAGTCATGGTCCACTTCAGATACTTCAGTCGCGACGGTCAGTGAAGGCAAAGTGTTCGGAATGTCATCCGGAACAGCGGTAATAACATGTACGGTAGGAGACAAGTCTGCCTCGATCACGGTCACCGTAAAGGCGGTCCCTCAGGCGCAGCCTGACGAACCGGAAGAACCGACTCCTGAAGGACCTGCGCAGGGAGAAGGTGAGCAGCCATGAGGATACTGGCGGTAGATTACGGAGAAAGCAGGACGGGAATAGCGGTCTGTGATCCTACGGAATTCCTTGCCAGTCCGGTCGGAATAATAACGGAGAAAGGCGCTACCAAGACGATTCGAAGGATACTGGAACTGTGCGAAGAGCTCGGAGCAGAGATGATCGTGGTGGGCCATCCGCTGAACATGAATGATTCCGTCGGCGAAAGGGCTCAGAAATGCGAGTATATCGCTTCAAGGCTCCGTGAAGAGAGCGGACTGGAAGTGGTACTCTGGGATGAAAGGGCGACGACCATAGATGCACAGGAGATCCTAGACGAGAACGGCGTCTACAGGAAGAAAAGGAAAAAAGTGCTTGACGCTGTCGCGGCAGTGCTTATTCTGGAAAGCTTCATGAGGAGCAGGAAAGACAGCCTGGGGAAGACAGAGGACAAGGCTAAAACTGATGCCTGCCCGGCAGAGACCGACGGTGAATGAATGCCCGTCCAAACCGAAAGACAAACGAAAATGGTACGGATGACATCCGTACCATTTTATTGTGTTGATGAAACGACTGAAGTCAGCCCCGTTCATTTGACGGCAGCGATGCAGGCTATCTCTACGAGAAGGCTTGGAGCGGCGAGCTTTGCTTCGACGCATGCCCTCCGTGGCTGAGCGTCAGGAGCTACCCATGCATCATAGACCGAATTCATCCTCTTGAAGTTGTCAATGTCCTTGAGATATACGGTGACAGAAAGGATGTGCTCCTTATCGGAACCGTACTTTGCAAGTATGTCGTCGATCTTTGCAAGTGTCTGGGCTGTCTGGTTCTCTATGTCGGAACTCGGATCGCTGCAGGTCTGTCCCGAAACATACAGGATGCCGTTGTGTTCGACAACCTTGGAAAATCTGCCGTTAGGCTCATAGTATTTAGCCATGGTTTGACTCCTTTATATATTATTACTGACGGATGGCCGAATGCCTTCCGCTTATTTTCTGTTAAGGGGTATGTATGTGTTTTTTGCCCTGTTATACGCATACATGAATCCCGCTCCGATAAAAGCCAGGAATACTGCAAACAGTATAACTCTTCTTATAAGTTTAAGCATGTTCATTCCTCCTCAAAAAGCCATCAGGACGAATTCTCCGGCGACCTTGTCAAACGGACTGTCGCCGAGACTGAAGAGAACGGCATAGTTTCCGTCTGAAAAGTTCTGCCTCAGATTAAGTCCCACACTCATATTTTCCGTCAACTTTGTGTTAAATGTTTGTTCTATGAGCGACTCGGAAAGAGTAATCTCACCACACCAGTAAAAGCCCTGTTCATCATCTGCCTTGTAGGAATTGAAAACGATATCAGATTCAGAGCAGTCTGCTCCTTCAACCTTGGATATTCCGTCATAACCGTATGTAACGGTCAATCCGGCGGCAGATCCTTCAAAAGGGATCCTGACAAGAACAGTCATGGAGTCATTTCCTTCCGGCTCCTCAATGAACTGGTAACTGTTCAGGATAAGATCGCCGTTCTTTACGTATGCCTTGAGATAGCAATATATCATGTCGTCTTCTCTATTGACATGATACTCCTTCATCTTGAACGCGCTCTGTGTTTCCCAGGGGATGGTAACATTTGATTTATATATGATATTGCTCATAACACTTACCCATATGCCTTTTCTTTTCTTCATTATATCACACAGATTTACGTCGCATATACTATATTTTGTTAATTGATGCCGTTCAGACTACCGAACATGTACCGGTTGTACGGTTGACAGCCATGATAGAATATAATCAAAAGGAAAAAATGATATGTTTGTCCCCGTAAAGGGAAACGGTTTATATTAAGGAAGAAGCCATGGACAGGATCACAGCGGTATATTTCAGTCCGACACATACAAGCAAAAAAGTAGTCGAAGCCTTCTGCGAGGGTGCAGGACTGCCTACGGTAGAGTTTGACCTGACACTGCCGGAAGGAAGAGAGAAGGAGATAGAGGTAGCAGAGGATTCTCTGCTTGTGCTCTGCGCGCCGGTCTACGGCGGACACACTGCACGGGTATTCATGCAGAAGATAAGGTCCCTCAAGGGAGCAGGTCAGAGGGCGGTGCTCATATCCGTATACGGAAACCGCCACTATGACATGGCGCTGAAGGATCTGTATGAGGCCGCCTCGGGCTGCGGTTTCCGTCCTGTCGCATGGGGCCGGTTCATAGGAGAACACTCCTTCAACAGTCGGATACAGACAGGCAGACCTGACGTGAACGATCTGGAGAGGGCAAAGGAATTCGGCAGGACCGTTGCAGCAAAAGCTGACAAGGCAGACGTACTGAATGAAGATGAAGTGCCGGGAAGAGATGTCGACATGGCAACGATCGGGATGCACGGGGTAAGACTGAGACGGATGACGCCGGGCCATCCGATCCCATCGGACGGCTGCATTGGATGCGGAACCTGCGCAGCTGCCTGTCCAATGGGAATAATAAATCCGCTGGACAGCAGCGACATTAACGGAAGCTGCATCAAGTGCAATGCCTGCGTGAAGGCCTGTCCCGTCGGTGCGATGGCGTTCCCTCAGGAGGATTTCAGGATCGTACGGGAAGACTGCATGGAGGAGTTCGGAAATGACATCCATGTTCCTGAATTCTTTGTCAATGCATGATGTAAAGATCAGGATGAGGCAGTGGCTGCGGCCGCTGCCTCTTTCGTCATTTAAAAGAGGCTGTGCGCTGATATTTGTTCATATTGTTGAAAAACAGACACCGCCAAACATGGTCCATTGTAGTTATATTCTATTGAAAAAAAGCCATTATGGCGATATAATGTATGATTGTAAAACTGACTAAAAGTCTTTAAGGAGGATTATATAAGTGGCAGTATTTAAAAAGCTGATCCGCAGTGCCGAAGGCGCTCACGTGCCTCACAACAAGAACACTGAGAACAGCGAAACTGTTAAGATGCCGGCACCAAAGCGCGTGTACGTATCAATGTCACAGCACATCGGTGCACCGGCCAAAGCTTGTGTAAAAAAAGGCGATGTAGTTAGCTTAGGCGATGTGATAGGAACTGCAGGAGGATACATTTCCGCAAACATACACTCACCGGTCAGCGGCAAGGTGTTTGCAGTGGATGAACTCATGCTTCCAAACGGTTCTCGTACCCAGACGATCGTTATCGACAACGACGGTCTCGATACGGTATCCGACAAGATCGCTCCGCCTACGGTAACTGATCATGCCAGCTTTGTACAGGCAATTAAGGATTCAGGCCTTGTAGGTCTGGGCGGCGCAGGCTTCCCAAGCGGAGTTAAGCTCGAGCCGAAGAATCTTGACGAAGTCGATACGCTTGTCATCAACGCTGCCGAGTGCGAACCGTACATCACAGCAGACTACCGTGAGATGATGGAGTGCGGAGAAGACGTCATTGCAGGTGCAAAGGCAGTCAAGGAATATCTGAATCTCAGCAAGGTCATCATCGGCATCGAGGCTAACAAGCCTCGGGCAATCAAGCACATGCAGGAACTGTGCGCAGGTCTTGAGGGCTTCAGCGTATTCACGCTTCCAAGCGTATACCCTCAGGGCGCTGAGAAGATACTCATCGAGACCACTACAGGCAAGGAAGTTCCTCAGGGAGGTCTTCCTCGGGCAGTCGGTGTCATAGTGATGAATGTCGCTTCATGCGGATTCGTAGGCAGATATCTCAGAGACGGCATGCCTCTCATTTCCAAGAGAGTCACTATCGACGGAGATGCTGTCACGACACCTCAGAATGTTGAAGTCAGGATCGGTACTCCTGTCAAGGATATCATAGAGTTCTGCGGCGGCTACTCAAAGGATGCCGGAAAGATCATTTCAGGCGGTCCTATGATGGGAATGGCTCTCGCAGACGACAGCATGCCTGTACTCAAGCAGAACAACGCGTTCCTCGTATTCGGAACCGAGCAGGCAAAGCTTATGGAGCCAAGCCCGTGCATCCGCTGCGGCAGATGCATCAATGCATGCCCTATGGGACTTGCACCGGTCGAGATCGCAAATGCGCTCACAGTCAAGGATGCGGACGAGCTTAAGGCTCTCTTCGTAGACCTCTGCATGGAGTGCGGCAGCTGCTCGTTCGTATGTCCTGCAAAGCGTCCTGTGGCTCAGACCATGAAGGAAGCAAAAGATTTCTTAAGAAAGGCGGCTAAGTAAAGATGAAACTTATCGTATCATCCTCACCGCACATCACCGGTAAGGACTCTACTCAGTCGATAATGCGTGATGTGATCATTGCATTGCTTCCTGCACTCGCGGTTTCAGTATATGCATTCGGTCCCAGAACACTGCTTCTGACAGCATTTACGGCAGCAGCCTGTGTATTCTTCGAATACGCATATGAAAAGCTCATGAAGCTCCCTGTAACGGTCGGAGATCTCTCTGCAGTCGTTACCGGAATGCTCCTTGCCTACAATATGCCGCCTTCATTCCCACTGTGGATGGCTGCAGTCGGCGCAGCGGTTTCTATAATCGTTGTAAAGCAGCTCTTCGGCGGCATAGGATATAATTTTGCAAACCCTGCCATAGTCGGTAGAATAGTGCTTTCACTGTCATATGCCAGCTACATGACAAACTTCACGATCGGAGCTGACATGACAGCAACGGCTACACCTCTTGCGATCTACGCAAACGGTGCCGGCACAGTTCCTCCTCTTATGGACATGTTCATCGGAACGACAGGCGGCGTTCTCGGCGAAACAAGCGCATGCGCCCTGCTCATCGGCTTCGCTTACCTCCTGTTCAGGAAGGTCATCAGCCCTGCCATCCCTTGCACATACATCGCTACAGTAGCTGTTCTTGCACGGATCTTCGGACTCAACGTGGGCGTCTACGTACTGGGCGGCGGTCTGATGCTCGGTGCCATATTCATGGCAACAGACTACACGACATCTCCATACACATTAAAGGGTAAGCTGATATTCGGTCTTGGCCTTGGTATAATCACATTCATGATCCGCAGATTCGGTACGATGTCTGAAGGCGTTTCATATGCGATCCTCCTTATGAACCTGCTCGTGCCGTATATCAACATGAATACCAGACAGAGACCATTAGGTGCTCCTGCAAAGAAGGAGGCTAAATAATGGAAAAAGCAAAATCCTCATCATGGAATGACCTGTTCAAGCCGGTCGTGGTCCTGACAGCGATATGCATCATCGTTTCCGGACTCCTCGGTTACTTCAACGGAGTGACACGGCCTATAATTGAAAGGAATGCAGCCATAGCTGCTGACGCGGCAAGAACTGAACTGCTGCCAAGCGCAACGGACGGATTCACGCTCATGGAAACAGAGATGGACGGAGTCCGTGAGATGTACAAGGCCAACAACGGCACCGGATACGTCATCACATCGACATCAAAGGGCTACGGCGGAGATGTCATCATGATGACGGCATTCGATAATGACGGTAATATCGTCAACCTCAAGGTCCAGGAACACCAGGAGACCGCAGGTCTCGGCTCAAGAGTTGCTGACAGAGCCTTCCTTGACCAGTTCGTCGGAAGAAACGATGAACTCAGCAGCAAGAACGTAGATATGATCTCGGGATCGACTATTTCATCCAACACGGTCATCAGCGCTCTGAACATTGCGAGAAGAGCATTCAATGAATATGTAAAGGGCGAAGTGGTAGTTGAACTCACACTTGAGGAGAAGCTCGGAAAGCTCTTCGGCGAAGATGTCGAGGCTGCTGTCCTCGTAAGCGAGACAGGCGAGCCTAACCCAAGAGTCGAGGGAGACAAGTTCGGCGCAGATTATGTGGCCGTATACGAGACCAGCGCCGGCAAGATCGTCTGCGCAACGGGACGCGGAAACGGCATACGCGGTGAGGAGCATCTGTCCAACCAGTATGTACGTGCATACGTTGCCTTCGCGGAAGACGGCACGATCGCCGGAGTATACTTTGATGATTCGACTGAGACGGCAGGTCTCGGAACACGGATCAGCGATGAAGACTGGATAGCCAACTTCATCGGTCAGACAAACGGTGACAATGTGGACACTATAGCTAATGCCACGTATTCATCAAAGGGCGCTATCGAAGCTGTCAACAACGCATGTGCAGCTTACGCCCGGTTATCATAAAGGAAAGGAACGGGTACTATGGAAAAAGAAAAGACCGGCAAGCTTGGTATTCTTACCAAAGGCCTGCTGAAGGAAAATCCATCTTTACGACTGGTACTGGGAACCTGCCCTACGCTGGCTGTCACAACGATGGCTAAAAACGGCATCGGCATGGGACTTGCTGCCACATTCGTTCTGGTATGTTCCAACATCGTTATTTCTGCCCTCAGGAAGATAATTCCTGACAAGGTCAGAATCCCGGCATTCATCACTGTTATCGCCGGTTTCGTTACCATCGTTCAGATGGTCGTCAAGGCATTCCTGCCTGCGCTCGATTCAGCGCTGGGCGTTTATCTGCCTCTTATAGTCGTTAACTGCATCATCCTCGGCCGTGCTGAGGCATATGCTTCAAAGAACACGATCATCGATTCCGCTCTTGACGGAATCGGCATGGGTCTGGGCTTCACACTCACGCTGACAGTCATGGGCTGCATCAGAGAGTTCTTCGGATCCGGTACGCTCTTCGGACTGAGCATCACAGACAAGCTCTTTGCTCCAATGTCCATCATGACGAGCCCTCCTGGCGGATTCTTCGTATTCGGTATCCTCATGGCTGCCGCCATCAAGCTCGAGCTTGCCAGCGTAAAGGCTACAAAGCTCGGCGATGGTTCAGCATGCCGGGCCGGATGCTGGGGATGCCCTTACTCAGAGCCAAAGGCTGAGCCTGCACCTGCAAAAGGAGGTAACTGATAATGGCAAAATTAGCTTCCATATTTTTCAGCATGATCCTTGTTAACAACTATGTTCTGGTCAAGTTCCTCGGAATCTGTCCGTTCCTGGGTGTTTCCAAGAAGCTGGATTCATCAGTAGGTATGTCAGTTGCCGTTACCTTCGTTATGGTACTTGCAACAGCAGTTACATGGCCTATTTACATGAAGATACTTGTTCCTCGGGGACTTGAGTATCTGCAGACAGTCAGTTTCATTCTGGTCATTGCAGCTCTCGTTCAGCTCCTTGAGCTCATCCTCAAGAAGTTCATCCCTGCACTGTATCGTTCACTGGGTATCTACCTGCCTCTTATCACAACGAACTGCGCCATCCTCGGTGTCACTATCCTGAACATCGACAGCGGCTACACATTCGCAGAGAGCATCTTCTCATCACTTGGATCAGGAATCGGATTCCTGCTTGCCATGGTGCTCTTCACAGGCGTTCGCAGCACTCTTGAGTATGCAAAGCCTCCGAAGAGCTTTGAAGGCCTGCCGATAACACTGGTGGCTGCAGCTCTGACAAGCGTTTCATTCATGGGCTTCGGTGGTATCATCGAGAGCATCTTCGGTGCCATTTAAGGAGGAACATAATGAACGGAATAGTTTCAGCAGTAGTTATCATCACCATAATCGGCATCATTGCCAGCGTCATGCTGGTGCTTGCCGCAAAGTTCCTGTATGTTCCTGAAGACGCAAGGATCGGTCTTGTCCAGGAGGTCCTTCCTGGCGCAAACTGCGGTGCCTGCGGATATGCAGGATGTGCAGACTACGCAAAGGCCATCGTTGAGAACGGTGCGCCTACGAACCTCTGTGTTCCGGGCGGTGCCGGAGCAGCTGAGAACGTAAGTAAGGTCATGGGCGTCAAGGCTGAGGCCAAGGATCCTGTAAAGGCCGTCGTACGCTGCCAGGGATTCGATTTCAATACCACTGAGAAATATGAGTATCAGGGCGTTACCACATGCTCTGCAGCAGCAAAGATGTTTGCCGGTCCTTCAGCATGCGCTTACGGATGCCTCGGTTTCGGCGACTGCGTTGCGGCATGTAAGTTCGATGCCATCCACGTAGTGAACGGCGTTGCACTTGTCGACATGGCAAAGTGCACAGGATGCGGAGCCTGCACAAAGGCCTGCCCGAAGGCAATAATCGACCTGATCCCTGACGACGTCAACCCGGTAGTCCTCTGCCGTAACGTCGACAAGGGCGCTCAGACAAGGAAGGTCTGCTCAACAGGCTGCATAGGCTGTATGAGATGTACAAAGGTATGTCCTACAAGCGCCATCACAGTTGAGAACAACCTTGCCAGGATCGACCAGAGTCTCTGCATCGGATGCATGCAGTGCGCCGGCGAGTGTCCGGTAAAGGCTATCCAGCTCCCTAACATCAGGGCAGGATATTGATCTATACCATATCCATCGAAAGGATCTGCCCATCCGGCAGGTCCTTTTTGGCAATTTGAGAAAAGAGAGGTTCAGTTATGGCAGATCGCAGGATCATATTGGAGAACACGGGCAACTGCCGACAGCTGGGAGGTCTGGTCACCTCTGACGGAAGGACGATCAAAAATGACTGTCTTCTGAGAAGCGCAAATCTCAGCCGGACAAGCCGGAAGGATCTGGAGATACTGTGCGGTGAACACAGGCTACGTACCGTGGTGGATCTCAGGACCATGGGGGAGATCAGGGAGAAGCCTGATGTGTATTCTCCTCGGTTTGAATACATGCACATGCCGATATTTGATGACAGCATCTTCGGACTGACGCATGAGAGGAGCAACGAGGAGAGAAAGGGGAAAAGGAACCCCGTGAACCTGGTCAAGCTCTACACCTACATGGTCAGCGAGAAAAACTACAGGGTAAACTTCGGCAAGGCACTCACGTTCATCATGTCAAATGACTTCTCAAAAGGAAGCGTGCTCTGGCACTGCTCCGAGGGAAAGGACAGATGCGGCATGACGGCGGCATTCCTGCTGACAGCATTGGGAGTGGAAAGACCAGTCATAATAGATGATTATCTGATGACCAATGAGACCAACGGTCCGAAGGCAGAATACTACCATGACCTTGTCATGAAAGAGGAAGGCGACGAGGAGCTTGCTGAGATGGTAAGAAACGTTTTCCTCGCCAAAAGAGAATACATTGAAACAGCCATCAGTGTCATAGAAAAGAATTACGGCAGTCTTGAAAGGTATCTTACCGAAGGGCTGTTCATAGATCCTGACGTCATAGAGAAGTTCAGGGAAAGCGTTCTTGAGTAGAAGGAGGCATGGAAAATGACCGGCTTTAAGAAAGAACTTGACGCTACTTTCAAACAATCGATAGGAAAAGGATATCTGGGCGCGATGGTCGCAGCCGTATTTGATGATACGGGAATGATCTATTCCTCTCATTACGGCTATGCGGATAAGGCGGCAAGGAAGAAAGCAGATGATGACACACTTTTCATGGTCGGCTCCAATACGAAGATACTGACAGCTCTTGGGCTGTTCAGTCTTTATGAGCAGGGCAAGGTGTCTCTGGACGATCCTCTGACCAGATTCATACCGGAGTTCAAGGTCAGAAGCAGATTTGAAACAAGACCGATAACTCTCGCTGATCTCATGATGCACAGAGCAGGCATACAGTGCGACCTTTATGAGTACATGTCCGGAAACGTGCACCGGTATACGGATATTATACCGGCATTTCGGAACACCTATATGACAATGGAACCCGGGGTGATGTTCAGCTACTCCAACCTGGGATATACGCTTCTCGGAATCGTTGAGGAAAGAGTGAGCGGCAAGCCGTATGCTGAATTCATCAGAGAAACCCTTCTGGATCCTCTGGGGATCGAGGCATATTTCGCCATGGAGAAGGACCTTCCAAAGGAGGTCATGGACAGGGTGGCCAGATGCTACACCAAGAGCGGAAGAAGGACATTTGACCCGATAGGTTCGCTCTTTCCTGCAGGTCCGTGCACATATATGACCGTAAAGGGCCTCGCAACTCTCGGGCAGCTGCTCCTTAACAAGGGAAAACACCGGGGAAGGCAGCTGTTCAGGAAAGAAACAATAGAGCTGATGGAGACGCTGAAGATAGGCGATGAGATGGACAGGCAGATGGCGTGCATAGGCTATGGACTCTACCATCACAATCTTCCTTTGGAATACGTGACTGGAAAAGCTCTCGGACACGGCGGCAATACGGTATATCAGCATTCAGCCTTTGATTTCCTGCCGGAAGAGAAGATAGGCGTCATCGCAGTCTCAAACTACGGTCCCGCAGCAAGGCTCACCCATAACGTGCAGAGACGGCTGTTCAATAAGTGGCTTGAGCTCAACGGCTTCAGAAAAAAGGATGAACACGCACCAGTTCCGGTGGAAGCGGACCTTGGAGGTCTTGCCGGGTCTTATGATTCCAAATTCGGACCAATCCATTTTGAGATCGAAGACGGTGAGTTGCGTGCCATGATCAAGGACGTGAAGACAAGACTCGTACCTATGGATGACGGCTGGCTTCACTGTGAAGCTGTAGATGAGAGCAGCGGGGTCCCGGAAGGGGCTGCTGTTATCAAGGGACTGCGGCTCAGAGAGATGCCTTACTATGGAAGGAATATTCTTTTCTCAAAACAGAACGGCGTCATAAACGCTGCAGGGATAAGATTCGAGGAAGCTTTGGTTAATGAAGAATGGATCAGAGCAGAGGGAGTATACCACGTAAGAGGCAGGCGCCTTAACAGTCTTGTAGAAAAGATGGAGCTTCACAGCATAGACGGACAGCCTGTTCTCACCGTCTATGAGGAAGGCAGCGGGATGGACTATTATCTCTCCTGTATCAGCGACAGCGAGGCAGTGGTAAAAGGTTTCGGAAGAAACTGCCGACAGACTGTATTCCTTGAAAAGAAAAACGGTACCTACCGCATCAGCTGTGACGGCGTGTGGGGAATCAGGAAGTAACGACAATCAGAATACAGCAAGCATAAAGAAAGGCAGCTGCCGGACGGCAGCTGCCTTTATGCTTGTGTGAGGTCTGATCAGTTCAAAGCTCTGATCGCGTTCAGAACTGCAAGGAGCATCACTCCGACGTCTCCGAATATTGCAATTCCCATGTTTCTTGTGATTCCGAAAGCGGATAGGACCAGAATGAGTATCTTTACAGCAATGGAGAAGTAGATGTTTTGCATTACTATCGTTCTTGTCTTTTTCCGCCTCTTAACTGCTTCGGCGACAAGCATGAGATCGTCATTCATGATAACTACGTCCGCAGCTTCGATAGCGGCATCGCTTCCGAGAGCGCCCATGGCTATGCCAACATTTGACATAGCAAGGACAGGAGCGTCGTTTATGCCGTCTCCGACATATGCGCAGCTGCTGCTCTCTGACAGCTTGCTGAATTCTTCTACCTTGTCCTGAGGCAGGAGATCGCTCTTTACCATATCCAGGCTGCACCGCCGTGCGATCGCATTGGCGGCCTTTTCGTGGTCACCCGTAAGGAGGACATTCTTCTTTATTCCAAGTTCCTTCAGGGCTTTCATGGCCTGTGGGCTTGTAGGCTTGATCTCGTCTGCTATGACGATGTATCCAAGATATGTGTTGTCTGCTGCAACATATACGACCGTTCCGACTTCATCCGTAACCGGAACGCTTACGTTATGGAGAGCCATAAGTTTCTTGTTGCCTGCGAGCACTCTCTTTCCGCCGACTGTGGCTTCAACACCGTGTCCGGCTATCTCTTCCACGTCCGTCACTGACCGCGGATCCAAATCTTCACCGTAGCCTGCAACTATAGCGGCTGAGATAGGATGAGTTGAATTGATCTCCGCATGGGCTGCCAGTCTCACAAGTTCCTTTTCGTCGATAAGTGAGTTTATCTTTGAAATCGAGAACTGTCCCTTTGTTATCGTGCCTGTCTTGTCGAATACGAATGTATCAACATCATTGAGAGCATCCAGATAGTTGCTTCCCTTGACGAGAATGCCGCGCTTGCTCATTCCTCCTATTCCGGAGAAGTAGGTGAGAGGCACGCTGACGACTATCGCGCATGGGCAGGAAACTACCAGGAACATCAACGCCCTGTGGAAGAAATCCGGAAGGAACGTCATGTATCCGGCTTCGGGTGTCATGAAGGCCATGATGCCCGGGACTATGAATGCCACAAACAGGGCCATGAAGACTACTGTAGGTGTATAGTATTTTGCGAAGGCAGAAATGAAATTCTCGCTTTTGGCTTTTCTGCTTGAAGAGTTCTCGACCAGATTGAGGATCTTGGAAACTGTGGACTCATATGATTCTTTCGTTACCCTGACCTCGAGAAGTCCCTGATTGTTCACGCAGCCGCTTATTACTTCATCGCCTTCCGTTACGTCTCTCGGGAGGCTTTCTCCGGTAAGAGCGCTGGTATTGAGACTTGAGGTCCCTGAAACGATCACACCGTCAAGAGGGACTTTTTCTCCCGGTCTGATAACGATGATATCGTCGACGGCGACCTCTTCGACGGGCATTGTCTCGACCTTGCCGTTCCACTTTACATTTGCGGTATCGGCCTTGATGTCCATGAGCTCCGTGATGGACTGCCTTGAGTTCTCTACAGCCATCGACTGGAACAGCTCGCCGATCTGATACAGCAGCATAACGAAGACGCCTTCGGAGAATTCGCCGGTCCCGATGGCACCGACTGTTGCGATGGCCATCAGGAATTTCTCATCCATCCACTGACCCTTGCCGAGATTCCTTAATGCTGCCTTGAGTACCGGAAGACCTACGGTGAAGTAGGAGATCATGTAAAGGATGCCGCTTACGATGAAGCCTGTCGTTGTACCGGGCATCAGCAGCTTGTCAACAAGTGCAGCGAGTACCAGGAATACTATGGAGATGGCTATCTCGCGCTTTTCCTTCTGATGGCGAGGCGGAACAACTTCTGTCTTTCCTCCTGATGTGACCTTTGTCACTACCTTTTCTTCAAGAGTGCAGTCAGGCTCGTTCTCTTCGATGACATGACTGATCTTCTTAAGATTCTCTTCGAGAGAACCGCTCTTCATATCGAACGAAAGAGTCTCGTTCATGAAGGTGAGCGTGACATTATCTAGTGAATCCAGCTCTGCGATCTTTCTTTCAAGGGAAGCAGCGCAGTTCGCACAGTCTATGCCCCTGACATAATACTGATAATGTCCTGAATGGACTTTCTTCGATTCGTCTATCTCTTCATCGCCGTGGTTATGATCGTGATCATGATGGTGATGATGTTCGTGATCATGGTCGTGATCATGATGATGTTCGTGCCGGCCCGAGACAGCGGCACTGACGAGATACGCATCAGGTTCGACCCTTGCAATGACTTCCTTGATCTTATCGATCAATTCAGGATATCTGTCCTCGTCACAGTCGAATATGAGCTTTTCGCCCATGAAATTGATGTCGACATTTTCAAGACCGTCGATCTTGGCGATGTTCCTTGCCAGGTTCGCAGCACAGTTGGCGCAGTCTATATCCTTGATAGTGAGCTTGTAGCTCCTTGTTCCTGCCGTATGCTCGGGGACTATCTCATCATGTCCGTGTCCATGCTCATGCTCGTGATGATGCTCATGGTCATGGTGATGCTCGTGGTCGTGATCATGGTGATGATGAGCATGCCGTCCGGCAGCTGCAGCACTTACCAGATACGCATCCGGTTCGACTCTTGCAATGACTTCCTTGATCTTCTGGATCAATTCAGGATATCTGTCCTCGTCACAGTCGAATATGAGCTTTTCGCCCATGAAATTGATGTCGACATTTTCAAGACCGTCGATCTTGGCGATGTTCCTTGCCAGGTTCGCAGCGCAGTTGGCGCAGTCTATATCCTTGATGGTGAGCTTGTAACTTCTTGTTCCGGCCGTATGCTCAGGGACTATCTCATCATGTCCGTGTTCATGTTCATGCTCGTGCTCATGTTCATGGCCATGGTGGTGATGCTCATGACTGCAGGAGCAGCTGCCGTCTTCTGAATCACAGCCGCATTCCTCATCATGGTGATGATCCTTATGCCCATGCTCATGCTCGTGATCATGGTGGTGATGCTCTTCTGCACCAAGCGGAGACAGAGTTACATTTTCGTCGAAGTCCGCGACGATCTTCTTTATCTTTTCCGTAAGCTCTTCAACTCTGTCGGCCTCGCAGTGGAAGTGCAGGCGCTCCTTGTCGAAGTTGATGTCAGCGGACTGGATGCCCTCAAGCTCGCCGATCTCCTTTGCGAGATTGGCCGCACAGTTAGGGCAGTGCAGGCCTTTGATGGTCATCTTCACACACCGAGTGTTCTCATCGTGTTCGTGGTGATAATGCTCATGCTCATGTTCGTGATCGTGTTCATGGTCATGGTGGTGATGTTCATGCCCGCAGGAACAGCTGCCGTCTTCTGAATCGCAGCCGCATTCCTCGCCGTTATGGTGATGATGTTCATGATCATGGTGGTGATGCTCCTCTGCACCAAGCGGAGACAGAGTTACGTTTTCGTCGAAGTCCGCGACGATCTTCTTTATCTTTTCCGTAAGCTCTTCAACTCTGTCGGCCTCGCAGTGGAAGTGCAGGCGCTCCTTGTCGAAGTTGATGTCAGCGGACTGGATGCCTTCAAGCTCGCCGATCTCCTTTGCGAGATTGGCCGCACAGTTAGGACAGTGCAGACCTTTGATGGTCATCTTCACGCACCGTGTGCCTTCATCGTGCTCATGGTGATGATGCTCATGCTCATGCTCGTCGCTGTCACTTTCATCGTGATGGTGATGATGGTGATGATGCTCTGAAGCCGGCGCATCACCCTCAAGATGAGCATCCGGCTCATTGGCCTCAATCACGGCCTTGATCCTATTCAGCATCCGCTCAAGCTGGTCTTCCTCGCAGGCGAATGAGAGCTTTTCAGTCATGAAATTAATGTCCACTTCTGAAAGACCTTCGATCTTCCGTATCTTGCGGGAAAGGTTGGCGGCGCAGTTAGCACAGTCTAACCCATGAATAGAATAAATGTACTGTTTCATAACATTCTCCTGCTACTTCATTCTGGAAAACTGATCGATGACTTTGGACATATCTTCGATGGTAGTATCCAGCTCGCCGTCCTGGATGCCCCTGACTACACAGTGTTCAAGGTGATCCATTACTATGAGCTTTGATACCTGTCTGAGAGCGCTCTGAACGGCTGAAAGCTGAGTAAGTATCTCGCTGCATGACCTGCCGTCATTGCCCATATCCTTGATGCCCCTGATTTGTCCTTCTATCCTCGAAAGACGATTCAGAATGTCATCGTCGATGTGATTTTTTCTTTCCATTATGCACCATACCCCTTAGGGGTATCCTTTCTATGTACTGAATATACCACCAGGGGGTATAGCTGTCAACAGTTTTGCAAAGAAAAAAAGCAGTTTCCTGCTTTTTTAGTTAGCCTTGGCATATTTTAGGTTCACGGAGCGTGTGAACGGATCGGCATATATTCCGCTGAAATACTTTTTGTAGTTGAATGAGGAGGTCTCCCGTCCCATTGGCGCAGCATATGCGTTTGCTATTATGTATCTCCGTGAGGACTGGAACTGGGTGGTCGCTACGCTCTCATCGAGAGTGGCACGTGCCGTGGAGAGGCAGTCGCTGACATGCGGAATGTCGCTGAACATGTCCAGGACGCCGTAGGCGGTGTCGTTTGACGGAGTGAGGAACACAAAGGCCATGTCGTAGTCTCCGGCGGCAACTCTCCTTGATATTTCCGATGAAGCCAGATACTCAACCTTGAAATACTGTACAAGATCTCTCTGCCAGAGCTGGTTGATGTTTTCAAATACCGGAGAATATCTGCTGTCTGAAGGTATGAGCAAGGTCCTCTCGGACGATCTCCGATCTCCGACCTCAGACATCCCCTGGTTTATGAGCCTGACGGGATCATCCTCAAGATATCCCGGTGCAGGGAGGACGATAAGGCTGTTGAGAGATCTGCCGTTGAGTGAAACGGTATCAGGAAATATAGAGCCGTGAGGATCTACTGCGCTCATGTTGGCGCCTGAGTTTATAAAACCGAAGGCGTACCATGAAAGAGCCTGTCGTATGTTCGCGTTTGAAAAGTACGGGTCGCTCCTGTTGAAGACAAGCATCAGCACATCGGTGTCATATCCAGTTGATACGCTGTCCTGCGCATCAGAAGGAGAGGATGAGAAATATCCGCTGATGTCGCCCCTTTCAAAGGCGGCAGGCATCTCAAGGTCATCCAGCTTATATATCCTGATCCTGTCTACCATGCCTTTCTTGTCGTCGGCCCTGACTATCGTTGCGTTTCCGCCTTCCGGGTCGAGATAGTTGATCCTGAACGGACCGTTTCCAAGCGTTGTGTCTATGTTAAGTCCGTAGGCTCCCTTGCAGGTATTGAAGAACTCCTCGCAGCACGGATAGACAGCGCTGCTGCACAGCCTGTCGATGAAGGCGGAATCCGGTTCTTCCAATTCTATTATCAGTTTGTAGGGGCCGTCAGACCTGACTCCGAGCAGGTCGACTGATGCTCCGTTCCTGACAGCTGCTGCGTTCCTGATATTGGAAAAGTAATCGATGTACGGAGACTTTGTTGCGGGGTCGCACACTCTCCTGAACGCGAAGACAAAATCCCGTGCCGTGACCGGATGTCCGTTGAAACTGCTGTTCCCCTTTATATGATAACGGCTGTCTTCTCTGATGGTGAATGTATATGTCCTTCCGTCGGAAGACACGCTGTAGTCGGTGACCATGTTCTTTTCGATCGTCCCGTCTCTTTTTTCGAACAGACCGTCATAGATATTGGTTATAACCAGGATGTCCTGTTCCCGCGTAGCTATCCGGGGATCGAAGTTTGAAGGCATGACTGCGACTCCGGCAGTGAATGTGGATATCGAGCCTGAGGACGAGCATCCCGACAGAATGATAAGCACAGTCAACATCAATGCGATAGCTTTCTTCAACGCAGTCACCTCCATGATGTTTTTCCGTTGTACGGTATTTAAAGTATACCATATATCTCAGGCTTAATCATTTAAAAATGTATTAAAGCAAACGAAAAGGAGACGCCCGTCCGAGCGTCTCCCCGTTGTCTGTTATCAGAGCTGGAACCAGAGGTCCTCGTATGTCGGCATAGGCCACCTGTTCTTAGGCATCCTTGTCTCGAGCTCATCAACTGCCGCTCTGAGAGCCGAGAGCCCTTTCTTCTGAGCCCGGTACAGGCTGTCTGCCTGAACTTCGATGGTAGGCTGGGATACAGCGTCCTTGTGCATCTCTACCATTTCGTCAAGAAGCTCCCGTATGCGATCCGCAAGTTTTGCGATATCCTTCTGTGTATCCATCGAAGCCTTTGACAGATAACCTGCGCTACTGGCGAAGTAGTTATACTTTCCAAGATCTCCTATGTACTCGAAGGCTGCAGGGAGGATCTGCATCCTCACCATCTCCTCCGCGACATTGAGCTCGATGTCTATCCGGGAGATATACTGCTGATACATGACCTGATATCTTGAGTAGATTTCATCTTCGGTAAGAGCCTTTGTCTTCTGCAGGAACTCGATGTTCTCAGGCTTGATGAAGACAGGGATGGCCTTTACCGTGCAGTCGAGGTTAGGCAGACCTCTTCTGGCAGCTTCTTCTACCCACTCGTTTGAATAGGCGTTGCCGCTGAACAGGATCCTCTTGTGCTGGACATATGTCCTGGTGACTATCTCATAGGCCTTGCTTATCTTCTTTTCGCTTGCCTCGATCTCCTTTGCAAACTCACGGAAGTTTGCAGAGACTATCGAGTTGATGACGGTGTTTACGAAGCCCAGAGGCTGCGAGGAACCGACCATCCTGAACTCGAACTTCGTTCCGGTGAAGGCAAACGGAGCCGTCCTGTTCCTGTCTCCTTCGTCGACCGTAAGGAGAGGCAGGGACTTGCTTCCGAGAAGTATGTCGTGAGTTACCTTCTCGTGCTCGCTGATATGTCCTTCGGCTGCCGCCTCGAGAACGCTCTCGAGCCGGGAGCCCAGATACATGGATACTATTGCCGGAGGAGCTTCCTTTTCTCCGAGACGGAAGTCGTTTCCTGCCGTTGTGACGGACAGTCTGAGAAGATCCGCATGCTCGTCCACGCCTTTTATGAAGGCTGCGAGAGTGATGAGGAACTTTATGTTCTTTTCCGGCTCCTTACCGGGTGAGAGCAGGTTCTCTCCCGTGCTGGTGACCAGGGAATAGTTGTTGTGCTTTCCGGAACCGTTGATCCTGAGGAAAGGCTTTTCGTAAAGCAGGCATACGAAGCCGTGCCTGAGCGCTGTCCTCTTCATCACGTCCATAACGATCTGGTTCTGGTCGGCTGCGATGTTGGCGTAGGTGTAGACGCAGGCGAGCTCGAACTGGCCCGGTGCGACCTCATTGTGTTCTGTCTTGGCGGATACGCCCAGCTGCCACAGCTGGTCGTCCACGTCTCTCATGAACTCCCTCACTCTTTCCGGAGTTGCTCCGTAGTAGTGGTCAGAGAGCTCCTGACCCTTTGCAGGCTGTGCTCCGAAGATGGTCCTTCCCGTGATCCTGAGGTCCTGACGCTTGTCAAAGAGCTCCTTGTCAACGAGAAAGTACTCTTGCTCGGCACCGAGCGTCGGCTTGACATATGTGACGTCTTCAAAGCCGAGTGCCTTGAAGAGCCTGACGGCCTGCTTGTTGAGTTGCTGGCTGGATCTGAGAAGAGGTGTCTTGTAGTCAAGGGCCTCACCGGTAAAGGCGGTGAAGGCAGTGGGGACATACAGAGTCGTGCCCATTACGAAGCAGGGACTTGTTGTATCCCATATTGTATATCCGCGGGCTTCGAACGTGGAACGAAGCCCTCCGGAAGGAAAGCTGGAGCCGTCGCTCTCAGCCTTTACAAGCTGTTTGCCGGAGAAATTAACTATCGGCTTACCTTCCTTGTCTGTTCCGTCGAGGAACGAGTCATGTCTGCCAGCGTTAGTGCCGGTGAGCGGTGAATGCCAGTGCAGGAAATGCGTTGCGCCCTGCTCCAAGGCCCACTCTTTGATGGCTTCGGCGATCTCATCCATGTACTTGAGATCGACTATCTCGGCTTCGTCTCTTACTCTTCTGAGATGCTCGTAGGCATTATTGCTCAGACGCTCCTTCATAACGGACTCGTTAAAGACTTTTGCGCCAAAGATGCTGTCAAATTCAACCTTCATAGTAATTACCTCCTGTTTTATTATTTTTTGATGGACTGACGCAAGGTCGAGGCGGCAATCCACTGTTTGATTGTATCATAGCTTTTTTTTCAATACAATAAATTACATGAATAAAGAGAAGTCATTAACATGATTTTTCAAATGGGGATTATTGAATATGTATCAATTTGAATATATAATTAAATGAATAAAAAGCTATCATCAGAGGACCGGAGGTATTGTCATCATGAGTAAGGCTACAGAATTCTATGAGGGACTGAAGGGCAAGAAAGTCGCCTTCATCGGTGCAGGCGTGAGCCATAAGACGCTTATAAGGATGTTCAGCGAATACGGAGCCGTCGTCACGCTGTGCGACAGAAAGACACTGGACAAGTTCGGGGATTATGCCGAAGAATTGAAGGAACTCGGCGTCAGGCTCTCTTTGGGCGACGACTATCTCGAGGGACTCAAGGATCAGGATATGATCATGAGGACACCGGGCTTTGAATTCTATACTCCTCGGCTTCAGCGGGAACTCGAGAAGGGAACGATGGTAACGAGCGAGATGGAGCTGTTCTTCTCGGTATGCCCGTGCAAGATATATGCCGTGACAGGGTCTGACGGAAAGACCACGACGACCACTCTCATAAGCGAGATGCTCAAGGCGGAAGGACGCACCGTCCATCTCGGCGGAAACATAGGAAGGGCCCTGCTTCCGATCGCAATGGAAGTGAAGGAAGACGATGTGGCGGTGGTCGAACTGTCATCGTTCCAGCTTATCAGCATGAGACAGTCACCGGATGTCGCGGTCGTTACGAACGTCACTCCAAACCATCTGGATCACCATAAGGACATGCAGGAATACATCGATGCCAAGAGGAACATCCTCCTTTACCAGACGAAAGACGGAAAGGCTGTCCTCGGATATGAGAACAAGGTGTCACACGACATGATGGATGACGTCAAGGGCAAGGGCTACTATTTCTCAAGGCTCACGGACCTCTCGTTCGGGGACGGAAACGGTTACCTGGACCGGGAGGGCTATCTGTGCGTCGGAGGAGCCAGGATAGTCCATGAGGATGAAGTCGCACTGAGAGGAAAGCACAACCTCGAGAACCTTCTTGCAGCATTCTGTGCGGTAAACGGGGACGTATCCTTCGATGTCATGGCAAAGATAGCCAGGGAGTTTACCGGAGTCGAGCACAGGATCGAGCCGGTAAGGACACTCAACGGAGTGCAGTGGTTCAATGATTCAATCGCATCGAGTCCTACGAGGACCATCGCCGGCCTTCTCAGCTTCCCTCAGAAGATATGCATCATAGCCGGCGGCTATGACAAGAAGATACCTTATGAGCCTCTGGCACAGCCGATCATCGAGCATGTCAAGCTCCTGGTGGTCATGGGTCAGACCGGACCGAAGATCGAGAAGGTAGTCAGGGAGCATCCTGACTTTGAGAAGAGCGGCATCAGGATACTTCATGCAGAAAACATGGAGGAAGCCGTAAGGCTGATGTACGAGAACACCTCGGAAGGCGACATCGTGTCGCTGTCTCCGGCATCCGCCAGCTTTGACCTCTATCCCAACTTCGAAGAGAGAGGCCGCCACTTTAAGAGACTCGTCAAAGAGCTATGATCGTTCAGCTGGAACGCGGACGGGACATTTTGATCCCGGTCAGCACACAGTATCTCGGCAAAAGGATACTCGGCGAATTCTCGCTTTATGACGGAAGCCAGTCCTTCTACAGGAGCACTTCAGGCGTAATGATGATCCAGGGAAGGACTCTTTCCTATACGGGAGACGGCAGCGATGCGGAGGAAGTATTCGCGTTCGCGTCATTTCTTGGAGTCAGGCATATAGAGAGCGAAGCAGAGCTTGCTACGGCAGCAGAAATTAAAGAACTTCATCTCATGAAGTGCCGCTCCCAGGATAAAGTATGCAGAAAGTATCCCGTCAGCGTGAGTGAGGATATATTTGCGTTTGCGCAGTTCATGCATGTAAATTACCCTGAAACGGATATGGGATTCCTGTATCCGTTTCTTGTTAGAAGGGTAAGACGGGGAATGATGGATGTCATATACATCCGAGACGAAAACGGTGATATCCGCTCCGGATGTATGATGAGCCGATTTGGTGACATATCATATATATCCGCAGTATTTACCGCACCGGAGCAAAGAGGCAGGGGACTTGCTTCGGCCGTGATCGAAGAGGCTGTAAATATACGGGGTGCAGGGGATATATTCCTTTGCTGCGAAGAAGACATGAAAAGCTATTACGAGAAACTGGGCTTTGAGAAGACCGGCTCGGTGTACAGATATACAGTGTGAGGAGAAGTAACAGAATGAACATAACGGATCTGTTTGATGTGAAGCCTGAATTCAGGGAACTGGATGCTCAGGTCATGGAGGAATGTGAGCCTTATTTCAGGAAAATCGATAAACTCCGGGACTATAACCAGGTTAAGGTGCTCAAGGCTTTCATAGATAACGGCATTTCAGCCCAGCATCTGGTGGGCACCACAGGATACGGAACTGATGACAAAGGCAGGGACGGTCTCGACAGGCTGTTCGCCACCATCGTAGGAGCGGAAGACGCGCTCTGCAGATACAACTTCACTTCCGGGACCCATACCATAGCCATAGCCCTTTTCGGAGTGCTGAGGACAGGGGACAAGATGGTGTGTGCCACGGGCACGCCTTATGACACGCTCCACGGAGTCATCGGCATCGACGGATCCCATTACGGCAATCTAATGGACTACGGCGTCATTTATGACCAGTGCGACCTTTTGCCGGGATCCGAACCGGATCTTGAACGGATCAGGGAAAAGTGCAAAGACCGGAAGGTGTGCTACATCCAGAGATCGAGGGGCTATGCAAAGAGAAAGGCACTTTCGCTCCGGACCATAAAGAAGATATCCGATGCTGCAAGGTCAGCAAACCCTGAGATAATCGTCATGGTGGACAACTGCTACGGCGAATTTACCCAGACCGAGGAACCTCTGCGGTGGGGAGCAGACCTCATATTCGGTTCCATGATAAAGAATCCGGGCGGCGGCATCGCCCCAACGGGCGGATATATCGCCGGAAGACATGATCTCGTTGAGCTCTGCGGCCACAGGCTGACAGCTCCGGGAACGGGCAGAGAACTCGGCTGCACCCTCGATGTGCTCAGAGAGATGTACCTCGGAGTTTACATGGCGCCTACGGTGACGGCAGCGGCTCTCAAACGGAGCATCTATGCTTCCTGTCTGTATGAGAAGCTAGGCTTTGAATGCGAACCCAGATACGACGAGGACAGGAATGACATAATCACCTCCATCTGTGCCCAGAACGCCGACAATGTTATCGCGATATGCAGAGGCATTCAGGCCTATTCGGCCATTGACAGCTTTGCATATCCGGAACCAAGCGAAATGGCCGGCTACGGAGACGAGATCATCATGGCCTCCGGATCCTTCACGACAGGCTCATCCATTGAGCTGTCCTGTGATGCGCCTATAAGGGAACCGTACATTGCTTACATGCAGGGCGGCACGACATTTCCGGCTGCGAGGCTGGCGATCCTGATGTCTGCCCAGAGAATGAAAGAATGAGAGAAAGGGGCTGTAAAGAAAGTCCCAAGGACAATTGAATAGAAACGAATGGTAAGAA
>CAZDOS010000024.1:0-24668 GCA_964507095.1 uncultured Oscillospiraceae bacterium
GATCTTGGACAGGCTGAAAACGACGGTCCATTCAGAGATCTTTCCTCTTTGCAGCCTGAAAAACTCGTCCGTGGTCCCGTAGCTCATTCCCGGGAAAATGATCTCTTCGAACTTGGGAGTCTTCCTAAAAAGCCCCTTTCCCCTTATGTTGACCTTGACTGCCATGGACGTTTCCTCCGACGGTTTTCTTTACCTGATTATAGATTTTTTAATAGGCCGTGTCAATTTGGCCAAGATATGTAAAGGCTTCCGGAGACATGCTCTCCGGAAGCCAATCCGACAAATTATTCTGTCTTGTCTGCTGTTTCTTCAGCTGTTGCCTGCGAGGCTTCTTCCGTATTCTCCGGTACGGTCTCTTCGGCCTCTTTGGACACCGTCAAAGTCTCTGCAGGAATTACCTCTGCTGCCCGGACTGCCGGCTCTTTCTCCTCCGGCTCGGTCTTCTCTTCGACATAGTCATCGCTCATCAGTTCCCGGAAACGCTCGCCCGAGATCTTCTCGTATTCCATGAGCTCCTTGGCAACGATATGCAGCTTGTCGATATGCGTCGAGAGGATGTCCATGCATTTTCTGTAGCCTTCATCGACGATCCTTCTGACCTCGACATCGATCTCGCTCGCAACGGCCTCCGAGTAGCCCTTGCCCTGGGTATAGTCCCTTCCGAGGAATGTCTGTCCGGGATCCTGACCGTATACCACATTTCCGAGCCTGTCAGAGAAACCGTACCTGGTGACCATAGCCTTGGCAACGCTTGTCACCCTTTCAAGGTCGTTGGAAGCTCCCGTCGAAATATCCTCCAGGATAAGTTTCTCGGCACATCTTCCTCCGAGGAGAGTTACGATCTCTTCCTCCATCTTTGTCTTTGTGGTGTAGTTGGAGTCGCTCTCAGGAAGGGACAGCGTGTAACCACCCGCCATTCCTCTCGGGATAATGGATATCTCCTGAACAGGATCGGCTGTAGGGCAGTACCAGTGGGCAATCGCATGTCCAGCCTCGTGGTAGCTGACGAGCCTCTTCTCGTCAGGGGTCACTACCCTTGATTTCTTTTCAGGTCCTGCAATGACCTTGATGGTGGCCTGTTCTATCTCCTTCTGGGTTATGGCCTTCTTGCCTGCCTTTGCGGCGAGGAGCGCAGCCTCGTTCGCCAGGTTTTCAAGATCGGCGCCGGTGAAGCCCGGAGTAGATCTTGCAACTGTCTTCAGGTCGACATCGGGTGCTATAGGCTTATTCCTGAAGTGGACCTTGAGGACTTCCTCTCTGCCCTTGATGTCAGGAACGCCTACATATATCTGCCTGTCGAAACGTCCCGCACGGAGCAGGGCCTTATCGAGTATGTCGGCTCTGTTGGTGGCAGCCATGACGATGACTCCGGTATTTCCTTCAAAACCGTCCATCTCTACCAGCAGTTGGTTGAGCGTCTGTTCACGCTCATCCTGGCCGCCTCCGAGTCCGGCGCCTCTCTGTCTGCCGACAGCATCGATCTCATCTATGAATATGATCGCAGGAGCATTCTTCTTTGCCTTGTCAAAGAGATCTCTTACTCTTGAAGCACCGACACCTACATACAGCTCAATAAAATCAGAACCCGATATCGAGAAGAACGGAACGCCTGCCTCACCGGCTGTTGCCTTTGCAAGCAGGGTCTTACCTGTTCCAGGAGGTCCCACGAGCAGAACGCCCTTCGGCACTCTGGCGCCGAGAGCATTGAACTTGCCCGGATTCTTCAGGAAGTCGACTATCTCGACCAGCTCTTCCTTCTCCTCGTCTGCGCCTGCGACGTCGTTGAAGGTCTTTCTGTCCTTGATGTCCGTTGAGGCGTCCTTGGTCTTTGCTCTTCCGACCTGCATCCCTCTGGCTCCGCTCGACTGGTTGTACATCATGTAGAACAGGAAGCCAAGAAACAGCATCATCAGTATGTACGGGATCACGCTCACCCATGCTGGTATCTGAGCCGGGACCACCCAGTTATATACCATCGGGTTGAGAGGGTGTATCTCATTGTACTCGTCCACATACGGGTCTATCTTTTCCAGGAATGAATAAACGTCCGGGACCCTGTAGTAGATCTTTTCGGCATCGCTGCCCTTTGTTATCTCAAGCGCGCCGTTTCCCATGTTCAGGGAGTACTCAGTCACCTGATGTGTCCTGAACAGATCTATGATCTCACTTGTCTTTACGGTCTCCTTGTTGGAATTTCCGCGGTTGAAAAAGAGTGCGAATCCCAAAAGGAACCGGAGCAGCAATAGGAACGGTATCTGCTGTCTGCGTCTGTTGTTGTTCAAAGTATTACTCCTTATTCTGGTAACTTGTCTATTTCCGGTAGACTTCCGGTTTCAGGACACCTATGTACGGCAGGTTCCTGTATTTTTCATCATAGTCCAGTCCGTATCCGACTACGAATGCGTCCGGCACCTGCATGCCGATATATTTTGCCTTGATGTCGACTGCACGTCTTTCCGGCTTGTCAAGAAGCGTGCATATCTCTAGGCTCCTGGGGTTTCTGCTCAGAAGAAGGTTTCTGACAAAATTCAGCGTATAACCTGAATCAAGTATGTCTTCGACGATAAGTACATCCTTGTCTTCAAGACTCTGGTTGATGTCCATGACTATCTTGACGTCCCCGCTGGACTTTGTCGAGGATCCGTAGGAAGACACCACCATGAAATCGATCCGGCACTCGCAATCGATATTCCTCATCAGATCAGTTAGGAAAACCACAGCTCCTTTCAGAACTGTCACGAGAAAAAGGTTTTTCCCCTCGTAATCCCTCGTAATCTCTCTTCCGAGCCTCTTTACGATGCCCTTCAGTGTTTCTTCGTCGACCAAAACCTCTTTTATGTCCTTGTTCATATTCCTGCCTCGTAAACTAATTCACATAAGCTCAATGTATATTGCGGAAACGGTATCTTCATCTGCCGCGAATAAGGCAGATACGCCGTAATCCTTCATCCATATCACCCTCCCGCTCTCGTCAGAAAGGATCGGGGTAAGATCTCTCCGTGCAAGAGGCACCTTGTCTTCGATAAGAAGCTTTTTCACCTTCTTGGTGACTTTCCTCTTTCCGAGGGTGATCGTGTCACCCGTCCTTCGGTTCCTCAGAACGGGATGACATCCTATTTTATCATAATCGATGCATTGTTTTAAATAGGCTTTGCCCTTTGCGGCACAGGCAGACAATTCTTCGGCCGACATCCTTTTAAGAAGTATCCTGTGCCCGAATATCTCCCGGCTCTCTCCGATGCTGACGGGTATCTCGATTGGTGGGATCTCCCGCCTTTCGCCGGAAGCGAAGGTCAGTATTCCGCCTTCGATGACCGCAAACACGTCGCCCTTGAGCTGGATCTCCCTCATCGGTCCGTCGACTGAAAGCAGAGAAAGAACAGCGTTGAGATTATCCCTCGACAGGCAGTCCCTTTCGTCCAATTCCCTTCTGAGAAGCGTCCTTAGCACTATGCCGTCAGCCTTCAGGAGCGTGGCGGCGTCAAGTCCGCCTTCTCTCTTCGACTTTTCGTAAAGATTATCACTTAATTGGGTTAAAAGTGTGTATATGTCCTCTGCATCGGACGCGAAGCTGACTATGCTCTCCTCTGCCCGGCTGTTGATCTCCCTGAGCACAGGAAGCACTTCCAGCCTTATCTTGTTCCTTGAATAGACCGTTTCGAAATTCGTCCTGTCGGTGACATAGCGCAGGGAGTTCTTCTCGCAGTAATCTTCTATCTCCCGTCTCGTGCAGGCGATCAGAGGCCTTATGATGTTGTCCCTGACCGGAGGTATCCCCGAAGCGCCCTTGATTCCGGTGCCTCTCGTGATGTTGAACAGCACTGTCTCCCGCCTGTCCGATGCGGTATGGGCGGTCGCAAGCTTGGCTGAGCGCTCCCGTGCGACTTCACCGAAGAACCGGTATCTCAGATCTCTTGCCCAGCTCTCGGTGGAAAGACCGGAGGGTCTCTCTCTGTCATTCATCTCGAGCCTTCTGGTGAGGCATTCGACACCGAGAGAAGCGCAGTAGCTCTTGACGAACTCCTCTTCCTGCCGGCTCTCTTCCCTCAGGCCGTGATTGACATGTATGGCCAGGACCTTTATTCCCAGAGTCCGGCTGTTGGTGACCATAAAGTGAAACAGTGCCATGCTGTCCCGTCCACCGGAAAGACAGACTGCCACTGTGTCACCCTCATGTATCATGTCATATTTTCTAATGGTCTGAAAGATCTTATCCGTCATAGTTCCTTACCAGATCAACATCGATGAACCTGGTGTGGGCGCCGTCCCAGCTGAGAGGAACGGTTGCCGTCTCGCCATGCCTGTTCTTTGCTATTATGCATTCAGCCGAAGTCTGGTCGGCATCCTCGTTCTTGTTATAGTAGGCATCCCTGTACAGGAAAAGGACTGCGTCCGCATCCTGCTCGATGGAGCCCGAATCTCTCAGGTCTGACAGCTGCGGCCTGCCGTCGCGTCCCGGCCTTTCAGCGTTTCTTGAAAGCTGCGAAAGCGCAAGCACCGGCACTTCAAGCTCTTTTGCCATAAGCTTGAGTCCTCTGGTGATCTCACTGACCTCCTGGACCCTGTTGTCTATCCTTCTTTCGGAATGCATGAGTCCTATATAGTCAACGATGATGAGACCTACTTTCCTGTCCCTGAGTTCCTGGTTCTTTCTCCTGACCTTTGCCTTCATGTCAGAGACATTTATCTGACCGCTCTGGTCGATGGATATGGGCATGGATGAAAGGACATCCATGGCATTGGCAATGTTTGCCCAGTCGTCCCTGTCGAGGTCTCCGACCCTCAATTTTGTAGAGTCGATGCTGGCGTATGAAGACATCATTCTTTCATACAGCTGTTCGCTTCCCATCTCGATTGAGAATATGGCTACCGGTATCTTGCTTATTCCGGCAACGTTCATCGCTACGTTTATGGCAAAGCTCGTCTTGCCCATGCCCGGACGCGCTGCCAGTATGACAAGGTCTCCCTTGCCCATGTTTCCCAGCTTGCTGTCGATGAATCTGAATCCCGTGGGAACACCGAGGTACTTTTCCTTTTCGGCTCCTGTTATCTTCCTGAGATGGTCGAAGGAGCGCATGGCTATCATGGATATATTATCCAGCCCCTGGGTCTCCTTGCCCTGTCTCAGGTCATATATCCTCTGTTCGGCGGAGTCCAGGACGACATCCATGTCCCGGGCATTGCCGGTCTCCTTAAGTATGTCCGTGGCAGTGAGCATAAGGCTCCTTGCCAGATACTTTTCCCTTATTATCTTCGCATACTCTACTGCATTGGAGAGGCTCGGAACGGTGTCCGCCATCTCTCCCAGATAGATCTTAGATTCGTTCTCGTCAGCGAAGATGCCGGCCGAAAGGGCGGCATTGTTGACGGTGATGAGATCTATCGGGCTGGAATCGACATACATCAGCTGCATCTCTCTCCATATGCCCTGGTTCCTCTTCGAGTAGAAGTACTCCGCCCTTACTATGTCATAGACATCGGTCATTACTCCCTGGTCTATGAGCACGGCTCCGAGCAGGGCCTTTTCGGTCTCTATCGAATACGGCAGCGTCAGCCCTGTTCCGTTAAGGGAGACATCCAATACATCCATTTTCTACTCCTCGACTATTACTGTCACCTTGGCTGCTATCTCGGTGTACAGCTTTACCTCTGCATCCCGCTTTGAGAAGGTCTTGATATCATCCATCGATATCTTCTTTTTGTCGACATTGACTCCGAGCTGCTCGGAAAGTGCCTTGGCCACATCCTTTGTTGTCACGGCTCCGAACAGCTTTCCGTCCTTTCCGCCCTTGGCGTGGACGGTGACTGTCTTTCCGTCGATCCGTGCCTTTATCTCATTAGCTGCAGCGATCTCTTCTTTCTTTCTGAATTCTGCTGCCCGCTCCTTGTTCTTCACGTCGTTCATTGCCCCCGCGGTCGCCTCAACGGCAAGCTTTCTCGGGAACAGGAAGTTTCTTGCGTATCCGTCGGATACATTGACTACAGAGTCCTTCTTTCCAAGGCTCTTGACGTCCTGAAGCAATACTACCTTCATATCTATATTCCTCCTCGCTTATTTCCTGTAATTGTCGATGCTTTCCATGATCTTGCTCCTGGCTTCCTCCATGGTCATGCCGGTTAGCTGAACGCCTGCCTGGTTAAGGTGTCCGCCGCCTCCGAGATACTCCATGAGCACCTGCACGTTCACGTCTCCCAGACTCCTGGCGGATACCATGATCTGTTCGCCGACCTTCACTGCAACTATGGAAGCGCCGACGCCCTCGATACCCAGCAGTTCGTTTGCAGCCTGCGGTACCGCGACAGATTCGGATTTGGGAAGCTCATCTCTCATCGAGATGGCGATCCCCTTGTACATCGTGGCGTTGTTCACCAGATCGCTCTTGGCCTTGTAAACCTCCTTGGTCGTGGAGAAGAAGCGCAGGACCTCATTCGCTAGCCGCCCCTGTCTTCTGAGATAGCCTGCAGCCTCATAGGTCCTTACTCCGGCCTTTTCGGTGAAGTTCCTTGTGTCGAGCATTATTCCGGACAGCAGTGCTTCGGCGTGTACCGTCTCCATCTCATAATCAGGCGGCAGCATATACTGCATGAGCTCGGTTACGAGCTCCGATGCGGAGGACGCATAAGGCTCGTGATATGAGACCACAGTATCGCTGATGTAGTCTACCATTCTCCTGTGATGGTCTATGACGACCTTCTTGGCCATCCTGTTGGTCAGCTCCTCGCTTTCGGTCATCCTTGCCGAATGGGTATCGACAACTACGAGCAGATTGTTTCCGTTGACATACTGCAGGCCTCTCTCAGTGGTGATGAACAGGTCGGGTATGTTTCCCTCCGCCTTCATCTTTTCCACCAGCGTTCCTGCCAGAGTAGTGCTCTCATCGATCACGATATGGGCCTTCTTGCCAAGGCTGTTGGCTATGACGGCCATGCCGATGGCAGAGCCGACCGCATCCAGGTCGCTCTTCTTGTGACCCATGACCAGTATGCTGTCGCACTGCATCATGATGTCCTGCAGAGCCCTGGCAACGATCCTGCTTCTGACCTTGCTCCTCTTCTCAACGCTCGGGAGCGTGCCGCCGTAGAACTGGTATCCCTCCTCGCTCTTGACGACCGCCTGGTCTCCGCCTCTTCCGAGGGCCATGTCCAGAGCCTGTCTAGAGAGAAGATCGTTTGCCGATATGTTCCTGCCGCCCTTGCCGACGCCCACTGACAGCGTTACGCTGTCGGAATCTATGTTCCTTGCCTTTTCGAGTATCTCGAACTGATTCTTGACTATGTCGTCATAGAATCTCTCCTCGATGATCATGGCATATCTGCTGGATGCGAGCTTGAGCGACAGTCCTCCAGCCTTCTGAGCGGTCTCCTCGACCAGCCTGTCCAGATCGGCAATGATGGTCGCTCTCCTGCTTTCCTTCATGTCCTTGAGTATCTCGTCATAGGTGTCTACGACGATATGCATGACAACGGGACGTGTCAGGTGAAATTCCCTGGCTTCAAACTTCAGAGTTGTGTCGTCAACGAAATAGCATACGTGAAGGTCGCTGTCATCGGCCGCGGAAGAAGCGAACGCCGTGTATTCCCTGTCTCCCAGCTTGAGACTCTGTCCGCCCTTGGCGCTGGCCTTGGCGATGTCGAGCTGAGGGATTATCTTCTTTACAGGTGACAGATAGCAGTCCTCTCCTGACAGCATCTCATCTTTAAATGTGTCGTTATACCAGACTATGCCGCCCTTTTCGATGATGGTGAGCGGGACCAGGAGCTTCTCAAAGCTCACCTGCTGGCTCGTGGAGCCGCTCCGGTTGCCCAGGAACAGATCTCTGATCGTCTTTCTCACCGACCTTATGTTATGCCGGAGCAAAAGAAGGACCGCAAAGAACGCCCGGAGGACAAACACCGTATAGTTCGGATGGAGCACGCAGAATGCGACTGCAAGCCGCACATCCATAATAAAGAGAAGGACAATGAGGATGTCCGTTCCCCATGATCTGTTTTTCATCAATATAGACCTACCTATCTTCAGTCTGTTTATGTACCGCTGATTATCAGCTATAAATCCATCATGATTATACCAAACAAGAATGTCGAATACAACAAAAAGAGCATGCCCGTCTTCCGGGCACGCTCCGCGTTTGATGTGTCCTTTTTATGCTGATCTGTCAGATCTCCATCACTATCGGCAGCACCATCGGGTTTCTCTTTGTCCTCTTGTAAAGAACGTTGGATACCCGGTCCCTTATCTTCGCCTTGATGACTGCCCAGTCCTTGTATACATAGCCCCGGTACCTGTCCAGCACTGCGGTGGCTTCGCTCCTTGCCTCTGCTATCAGGTCTTCGCTTGCCTTAACATATACGAAGCCCCTGGAAACGATATCGGGTCCGGCCAGCAGCCGTCCGGTCTCCCTGCTGACAGAGAATACCACGACGACAAGTCCGTCATGGGAGAGGTGATGGCGGTCCCTGAGGACTACGCTTCCCACATCACCGACGCCGTAACCGTCTATGAGCAGCTGTCCTGACGGAACGGTACCCTCCACCTTCATTCCCGTTTCGCTTATCGAGAGCACCTCTCCTATGCTTCCGAGATGGATGTCCATCGGGTCCATGCCGGTAGTCTCCGCAAGGTATGCGTGCCTCTTCAGATGCTTGTATTCCCCGTGGACAGGGATGAAGTATTTCGGCCTGATCAGCTTGAGCATCAGCTTCTGCTCCTCCTGATAGGCATGTCCGGACACATGGACGTCATACATGGACTCATATATGACTTCGGCTCCCAGCTTCAGCAGTCCGTTGACGACCTTGGTCACCATCTTCTCGTTTCCGGGGATAGGTGTCGCGGATATGATTATGAAGTCATCCGGACCGATGCTGAACTGCCTGTGCATGCCTCCCGACATTCTGGACAGAGCGCTCAGCGGCTCTCCCTGGCTTCCCGTTGTGATAATGATTATCTGTCCCGGGTCGTAGTTCTTTTCCTCCTCCGGAGGGATCATTATGTCCTTGGGGGTATGCAGGTAACCAAGCTGGAAGGCCATCTCGATGTTCTTTATCATGCTTCTTCCGGATACCGTGACCTTCCTGTCGTACCTGAGGGCAAGGTCCAATATCTGCTGGATCCTGTATATGTTGGAGGCGAAGGTGGCAATTATTATTCTTCTGTCCCCGGCCATCCTGAAGAGAGTCTCGAAGCTCCTTCCGACCATCCTTTCGGATGCCGAGCTTCCCCTTCTCTCTGAGTTGGTGGAGTCCTGCAGCAGGGCAAGCACTCCCTTGGCGCCGTATTCGGCAAAGGTCTTGAGATCCGTGGTCTCGCCCTGGGTAGGAGTCAGGTCGATCTTGAAATCTCCCGTGGTTATGACAGTCCCTGCCGGAGACTCTATCGCAAATCCCACCGCATCCGGTATAGAGTGATTGACGTGGATCGGCACCACCGTCATGCCGCCCCGCCGTATCCTGTCGCCGGGGGCTATCTCCCTCAAGTCGACCGTCCTTACCATATTGAACTCTTCAAGCTTATTCTCAATAAGGCCCTTTGTCAGTCTGGTGGCATATACCGGCACCTGCAGATCCTTCAGCAGGTAAGGCAGACCTCCGATGTGATCCTCATGTCCGTGAGTGATGAATAATCCTCTTATCCTGTCTGCATTCTCGAGGACATAGGTGAAATCCGGTATGACGAGGTCTATTCCGTACATCTCGTCGTCAGGGAAGGTCGAGCCGCAGTCGACTATTATCATGTCACCCTGACACTCGAACACTGTCATGTTCTTTCCTATCTCGTTGAGTCCTCCGAGAGATATCATCCTTATAGGTACAGCCGGCTGAGTTATCTTTTTTGCCTTGGCGCGTATTTCGTTTATCTGATCATTTTCGTCTATCCTGCTGTATCTTCTTTTCTCCATTCAGTTCCTTTCCGACAACCATCCTTGAATACACGAAAACAAGCCATCCGTAGGATGGTGTCACTTTTTTCTATTTCAAACGATCCAAACGCTGTATATACCGACAGCTCGGTCAATTCAAAACGTTCAAAATGGGCCGATGCCCTTCGTTAAAATGATATATGAATATGCCCCTGTTGTCAAGTTAGCCGCATCAAACCTTCCCTTACGGTGCTTTACAGAAGCGGTGTCCGGGATATATAATTCATATATTATCGATCGAAGAATTGTTCGGAGGACAGCTTGAAGGAAGTAGAGATCTTTACGGACGGAGCCTGCTCAGGAAATCCGGGTCCGGGAGGCTGGCGGGCGATATTGAGATACAACGGCCATGAAAAGGAATTGTCAGGCGGAGAGGCAAGCACCACCAACAACAGGATGGAGCTGTCTGCCGTCCTGTTCGGCCTGTCTGCCCTCAAGGAGCCGTGCAGAGTGATCCTTACCAGTGATTCCAGGTATGTCATCGATTCCGTTACAAAAGGCTGGGTATACGGATGGAAGAAGAAAGGCTGGAAGAAGGCCGACGGAAAGCCCGCATCCAACATTGACCTCTGGGAAAAGCTGCTCCCTCTGCTTTCGGTCCACGATGTGCAGTTCAACTGGATAAAGGGACACAACATGCATCCGGAAAACGAGAGGTGCGACAGACTGGCTGTGGAAGAGAGCAAGAAATTTTGATAATTTAATAACAGGTGCCGCATATATTTGCGGCTCTTTTTTGTTATTTTTAACAATAGTTTTTTCGTTGACGGTCATTTTTTTGTATGATACAATCAAAACAGAGATAATCTAATAACTGAAAGGACTGTAAAAATGCAACACACACGCGAAGAACTTATGGAGATGAGCCGTGAAGAGCTCATTAAGCTGGTCATGGAATGTGAAGACGACAGAGAAATGCGGTGGGCAGACCACGGTCTTCTTTTGGAGAGCCTGAGATCCGTATACAGGATGATAGGCCAGATCGTAGACAGCTACGGTGAGAAATGATCTATAACTGATTCGGCTGAAGAAGCTTTTTTAATCTTCTTCAGCCGTTCTTTTTTATGTTCCCCGCTGCTCCACGGCATCTAATTTCACATGTGTCCTCAAAACTTTCAGAAACACAAAAGCCGGGGAAAGCCCCGGCTTTGATAATCTCAGTATAAGAAATCAGATGTGCTCGAACTTGGATGCATCAACTGGTGTTGTCAGTGTCTCAGGCATACTTGCAAGAAGAGGTATGCGGATGACAAGTTCGCAAATGATGTAGATGATGAACAGCCACTTGCCGCCTATCTGGTCATAAACGATACCGCTGATTGCAGCCATGAATGCACTGAACAGTGATGTGAACATACCTGTAGCACCGATCCAACGGCCCATCAGTCTGTGAGGCACCAGCTCGTGTGAGATGGAACCGGCGACTGTAGCGCCGATCTCCTGGAAGCCCTGAAGCATACCGACAACGAGGAGGAGCGGAACGGTCTTTGTTGTGATGAGCAATACAAGACCGAGGAGGTAGAGACCGATCGTGAGGAAGAGTATCGGCTTGCGGCCGTACTTGTCGCTGAGCACTCCAAGGAAGTATCCGCAGAGAACGCTGGTGAGAGCCGTAGCTGTTACCATTCCGGCAAGTGTAGCGGCATCAGCATGCTTTGCCTCTGCTGCGAAGACCTGAACGTAAGGAGTTACAAGGGCCATAGGCATACCTGCGACGGCAGAGATGAGCAGCCACTTGCGGCAGTTCTTGTCTGCGCGGATGATATCGAGACCATCCTTGAACATGTTGGAGTTCTCTCTCTGCTTACCTGTGCCCCAGCTCTTGAATGAAAGTCCGAAGACGACTATTACAAGAGAAATAGTAGTGAGGCAAAGGGTGATGAGGAACAGAGGGCGGATAGTGTTAGGATCTGTAGGTGTTCCCTGCACCTTCATGAGGTTGACGAGGACCCAGCCTGAGATCATAGGACCGATCATTCCGAGAACGCCTGCGGCGAGTGATTCACATACGAGCATTCCCTTGGATCTGTCTTCATTGGCGAGGCAGTTTCCGCAGATCGTGGAACAGGCCTGTCCGCCGAGACGGCCACCCATTGCGTGCAGGAACACGCCGAAGGCTGCTACCTGCCAAATCCTTGCCGAGAACAGTGCAAGATAACCGCCGATGAGTATTGCGATACCGAAAATATAAACCTTCTTTGGACCGTTCTTATCGATAAGTCCGCCGATAACTGGAGCAAGAATTCCGCCCATGATCATACCGAAGCTGTTTACAAGTCCGTACTGGGTCTTTGTGGCACCCAGGAGGATTATGTACAGTGTAAGGTAAGGCAGGATCATCTTGTATCCGAGTCTTTCCAGCGATGTACGTACAACCGTAATACGCCAGTCTTTCATCTGTGCTTTCCAGAAAGCGGGAATATTGAACACAGACTGATTCTTTGATGCTTCCATTTTTTCTCCCTTAATATACTGTTATTTCATTTAACATAAATACCTGCCATACATTCCTGATGTATGGCATGTAAATACTACTAAACTTGTATAGATTATATTACTATCGTCCCCTCGATGCAATAATTGCGATTATAAAATTTATTTATGCGGCCGGAGAAAAAACAGTTCCGGATCCATGCGGATCCGGAACTCTGATCTTGTTATTCAGTTTCTGTCTGCATCACGTGCCGGACGATCTTCATGAGATTATCGGCAATTAGATGTGCTCGAACTTGGACTCGTCTACAGGTGTGACAAGAGTCTCAGGCATGCTTGCGAGAAGAGGAATACGGATGGCAAGTTCACATACGATGTAGATGATGAACAGCCACTTGCCGCCGATCTGGTCGTAAACGATACCGCTTATGGCAGCCATGAATGCTCCGAACAGTGACGTGAACATACCTGATGCTCCGATCCAGCGACCCATCAGTCTGTGAGGAACCAGCTCGTGTGAAATGGAACCGGCGACTGTTGCACCGATCTCCTGGAATCCCTGGAGCATTCCGACGAGAAGGAGCAGAGGTACGCGCTTGGTTGTGATCAGGAGCACGATTCCCAGCAGATACATGCCTATCGTGAAGAAGAGAACAGGCTTGCGGCCGTGTCTGTCGGAGAGCACTCCGAGGAAGTATCCGCAGAGAACACTGGTAAGAGCGGTAGCCGTTACCATTCCGGCAAGAGTTGCGGCATCGGCGCCCTTTGCCTCGGCTGCGAAGACCTGAACATAAGGTGTTACCAGTGACATAGGCATACCTGCGACGGCAGAGATGAGCAGCCACTTGCGGCAGTTCTTGTCAGCGCGGATGATGTCGAGGCCATCCTTGAACATGTTGGAATTTGCTCTCTGCTTACCTGTGCTCCAGCTCTTGAATGAGAGGCCGAAGATGACTATGAACAGAGATATTATCGTCAGTACAAGTGCGATAGCGAAAAGCGGACGGATAGGGTTAGGGTCTGTAGGTGTACCTGTAACGCCCATCATGTTGACGAGCACCCAGCCTGCGATCATAGGACCGATCATTCCGAGCACTCCTGCTGCGAGGGATTCACAGACCAGCATTCCCTTGGATCTGTCTTCATTGGCAAGGCAGTTTCCGCAGATGGTCGAGCAGCTCTGAATACTAAGACGGTTGCCCATTGCGTGCAGGAACACACCGAATGCAGCCACATGCCATATCTTGGCAGCAGCCAGAGCCAGGTATCCGCCGATGAGTACGAAGATACCGAATACATATACCTTTTTAGGGCCGTTCTTATCGATGATTCCACCGATTATCGGAGCAAGGATTCCGCCCATGATCATACCGAAGCTGTTTACAAGTCCGTACTGGGTCTTTGTGGCACCCAGGAGGATGATATACAGTGTCAGGTAAGGCAGGATCATCTTGTATCCGAGTCTTTCCAGCGATGTACGGACGACCGTTACACGCCAGTCTTTCTGCTGAGCTTTCCAGAAGGCCGGAATGTTCAGTACAGAAGTATTCTTCGAAGTTTCCATTTTTCCTCCTTGAGGGAGACTTTTCCCCGGTCTCCCGACAGTTTCAAGCGTAATACTACACCATTTTCGTATAGATTAGACTATAGCACTAAAAGCCACTGATTACAATATATTCTACCGTATTTCACATATTCTTTCGAACAGGTCGTCATCGTCTAAAAACATACATAAACAGAAAAGGCTCCCGACTGTATCAGAACAGCACAGGAGCTTGATATCCTTTAGCATATGGTCAGGCTTTGGCCTTGTTTCTTCCCAGTATCTTCCTGATGACCGGAAGCATGAACATGAACAGTGGCCTGAAATTGACAAGAACAATCACTGCCGTGAGAGCTATCGCAATCGGTATCCAGTGAGTAATCTCAAACACCATCACTGCGCTCAAGGCACCCATCATAATGACGTTACAGGTCATGAAGAGCGGTGACACGTCGACGCTGATGAATCTTCTCGTGCCTAATGCCCTCAGCACGAAAACGAGCAGATAACTGATGAAGGTGGCAACGGCTGCTCCCTGTGCTCCGTATCTAGGTATCAGGTACAGGTTCATTGCTATGTTCGAGAGCGCTCCGGCCATCATGGTCAACAGATTTGCCGTTCCGTTTTTCTGAACCATGTATATCGATGACAGGAAGGATGAGAAGCACGAGAAAACGGTCGCCATAATCAGCACCGGCACGAATCTCCAGGATTCGTAATATGCCTTGCCGGTAGTCATTATGTCTACCAGTATCCTGCACATGAGGATGAGGCCTGCGCCTCCCATGAAGATTATGCTCTGATAGGCCTTGAATACCGTCTTGAAGAAATCATTCGCATTCTCCTTCTGTCCTTCCTGCACGGCAGATATCTGCCAGGCCTCAGTGAATACCGTGGAGAACAGATTGACTATAGACGGTATCTTATAGCTTATTCCGTAAATTCCGCTGACTGCCGCCGATACAAAGTATCTTACAAGATATACATCCGACGCATTGGTGATCCACCAGAAGATGCCTGTCGGGATGAGAGGGAGACAGAACCTCCACATCTCCCTGAACAGCTCCGGCTTTGCGCTTGAGAGCTTGAAATACTTCAGCGCTCCGCTTATCACCGAAAGGAACAGGAAGCTCAGGAAATCCGACGTGATGATGGCAAGCACGTATCCCATCGCGCCCATTCTAAGCTTGACCAGATAGAGGTAAACGAAGAACAGAGTGGAGACCGTGGCAAGTATGCCGTCTATCGCATAGAGCTTGGTGTATGCCCTTGCCCTGGTGAACTGCTGGACGAGCGTCCTCAGGCAGCTGCAGAAAAGATAGAGGTACAGATAGCCCATGTACCGTGAGATATATGTCACCTTCGATATGACAGGATAACAGGCAAGAAGTATGACATAACCTATCATATATGTTATGGCAGAAACGGTGAACACGCCTCGCTTTGAATAGTTTTCATCCAAGCCGAAGCGTATTATACCGCTGGGTATTCCCAGACTCACTATGGGTATCAGCAGATTGGCCGCCTTGGTGACAAGATCGACCACATTGTATTCCTCAGGAAGCAGCACAGCCGTGTAGATGGGCATGAGCAGGAACGTGAGGAACTTACTGCTGAAGGTGCTTATGAAGAACAGTGCCGTATTTGACAGCAACGCCTTATACTTGTTTTTCAAATGTACCCCGCCGATTGTATTACTAAAAAATAATTATATATCTCATCTGTCCTTTTTACAAGACGACGGGAAGACGCACAGCGCCTTCACGCATATGATCATTCTGTCCTGAGCGCGGTGACAGGATCCTTCTTTGCGGCGCTCTTTGAAGGGATTATTCCCCCTATGAGTGTCAGTATGACACTGATGATTATGAGGGCTATCGCTCCCGCGACAGGGAGTATGGCATTGATGTCATTGTTTCCCGATATCGCGTGTATGATCGCATTGCCCGGTATGAGCAGCAGAAGCGTAACTATGATGCCTATGACACCGGCCAGAAGACCGATGATGAAGGTCTCGGCATTGAACACCTGCGAGACGTTCCTCTTGGATGCTCCTATCGCCCTGAGTATGCCTATCTCCTTTGTCCTCTCAAGGACCGAGATATATGTGATGATCCCTATCATTATCGAGGAAACCACCAGGGATATGGCAACGAAAGCAATCAGCACATAGCTTATCGTATCTATGATGTTGGTCACGGAGGACATCAGAGTTCCCACATAGTCGGTGTACGTGATGACCTTGTCCTTCTCCCCTGCCTTGTCCATCCTGTCGTTATATCCGTCAAGGATATCTATTATCCGCTCCTTGCCTTCAAAATCTATGGGGTAGATCGATATCGCCACAGGGACTTCAAGGTCTGCGTAGTTGAGCTTTCTCAGATTGTTCTCATATGTCGCATTCTCACCCGACATCATCGACATCATCAGCTCCTGGAGATCGTCTGCCGTCATGTTGATCTTTATTGCGTTTGACATGGCCTTGGAATCAAAGGAGAACGCTTTAGTCATATTCTCTCCAATTTTGCCCATCCGGCTCTCCATCTGCTTTGCGACCTGTGCCATGACCTGCTTCATGATGCTCTCCATCACGACTGATATCTCCTTCTGCAGAGCCCGCGAATACTCGGCAGACGCGTCTCTTGCAGCGTTTTCGATACCCTCTTGAAGCTTGTCGGCATCTATGGCCTTGCTGAGACCCTCCTGAAGGATCCGCATGCCCTCCGGACTGGACAGGTATTCTGAAAAAGACTGCGTCATGTCACCGGAGCCTGCATTGTATCCCGCGAAACCGTCGATCAGTCTCTGCGAGATCGCATCTATCATCCGCGGCGTGATCGTGATCTCACCGGTCATCTGGGCGGAGTAGCTGTCGATCTTTTGTCTTACCCGGTCGGTTGCCAGATACCGTGGCACCAGAGAAGCCACATCCGTGTCCTCCCCCGCATTAGCCCGGGCATATTCAGCAAAACCGCTCATTATGTCGATGACCATCCGCTGGACTGCTTCTGATGAGACCTGTGTCAATTGGTCGGCAAGGACGTCTGAAATGGCCTGCCTGAGGATCTGCTCTGCCTCATCACTGGCAAGATACTCCCTGAGTGCGGATTCGATATCTCCCGCATTTGCCCGCGAAGAGCTGGCAACATACCCCTCGATGAGCCTGTTGAACAGCCGCTGAAGCTCCTCCTGGGATATCCGGACCGTCGCTTCCTGCATGATCTTCTCCACATCAATGCTGTCAAGGCCGGGGAACGTGAAATCCACCTTGCTGAGATCCAGATCCATGTTCGAAAGATCCATGTCCGAGAACATGTCCTCGCTGATCTCCAGTTTGTCCGGGTCGAATCTGAAAGCCTTGGCGAAGCTGTCCCTGTTAACAGTGATGAGATCCTTGAGTTCTATTCCGTTTCCTTCGTCCCGCGCGAATTCCTTGCCGGTAAAAACATCTATGGAAGGGTCTGCAATCTGCTTCCTGACTATCTCGCTGCCAGCTGCTCTGTCTATAGTGTAGGACACAAGGTCGTGAGTGTAATAAATTCCGCTTGAAAGCATGGATGCGTTTCCGGAATCATTCGGCCGCATGACGCCTACAATCGTGAGAGGGGTGCCGTCCCTGACCGCAGCGAGCATATAGTCCTTGTTGTCGGTCTTGTTGACGTAAACGTTGAATTCGCTGTCGTAATCATAGAAGTCGGCAATGTCGACTATCCTGAACTCGATGCCTATGAAATCCTCAAAGTCGTACTTTCCTCTTGTCGAGTTTATCTCTATCTCCTCGTTCTTCTGGAGAGATTCGAACACCTTGTCAAGCTCCTTTGCATCCTTGAGACCGAGGATGTACAGGGTGAGGTCGGAGATGCTGTGAGAACCTGTAAGGACAAGTATGCACTCCCTGTAGTTCTCTGGCCACCTTCCGGCAAGGACGTCGTATTGCTGCTTATATAGACCCTCGTTTTCAGGAAGGGCGCTGAACACGCTTGCTCCTCCGCCGCCCGACATGAATGTCGAGTACATGCTGTTTGAGCCCGTCCGGGCGGTGATCAATTTGTCAGGATTGACCTGTCTGTAATCTAGTCCGTCCTCGGAGAGCTTGAATATCTGAGGAGTTACGGAATAGGTGTATTCCACGGCGTTTGCGTGGTCATACACATGGCTGTCCCTGCTCTCTATAAAGGTCCTCAGGCTCTTCAGATCGTTCTTGGTCACTCCCGAGAACATCCGCTTCACTATCTGCCTTTCCCTGACTTCTCCCTTTTTCTCTTCTTCAATTTCAGTTGCAGTTTCAGTTTCGGAACTTGAAGCCGGTCGCTCGATAAGCCGCGAGATGTCCATTCCCGTGGACTGTATAGTCAGCGGATATTCGGAAAGCGTGTCCTCTTCCACGCTCTTGATGTATTTGTCCACGCCGTTGGAAAGCGACATTATGAGTGCTATTCCTATTATGCCTATGGAACCCGCAAAAGCCGTCAGGAAAGTCCTTCCCTTCTTGGTCTTCAGGTTGTTGAAGCTCAGAGCCATGCTCGTGAGGAAAGACATGGAAGACTTGCCCATGTTCTCATAGCCCTTGACGACCTCTGTCGAAGCATGGAATGGATTGCTGTCATCTATGATCCTGCCGTCCCTGACCTTGACGATCCTGTTCGCATACTGCTCGGCAAGTTCCGGGTTGTGCGTGACCATAACGACCAACCTGTCATTGGCCACCTGCTTGAGCAGGTCCATGACCTGCAGGCTTGTCCGGGTATCAAGCGCTCCGGTCGGTTCATCCGCCAGGAGTATGTCCGGGTCATTGACAAGAGCTCTTGCAATGGCAACTCTCTGCATTTGGCCGCCTGACATCTGGTTCGGTTTCTTGTGGATTTGGTCTCCGAGGCCGACTTCCTCCAGTGCCTTGATCGCCCTCTGTCTTCTTTCAGCTCTCGATACACCGGAAATGGTAAGAGCGAGCTCAACATTTGATAGCACCGTCTGATGCGGTATAAGGTTGTAGCTCTGGAAAACGAAACCTATGGTGTGGTTCCTGTAGGAGTCCCAGTCCCTGTCGGTATACTGTTTAGTGGAGATCCCGTTTATTATCAGGTCTCCTGAATCGTATCTGTCCAGTCCGCCGATTATGTTGAGCATGGTGGTCTTGCCGGAACCGCTTGGTCCCAGTATCGCCACGAACTCATTATCTCTCAATGTGAGGCTGACCCCGTCCAGAGCTGTCTGCACCAGTTCGCCTGTCACATATTTCTTTCTTATGTCTCTTAATTCAAGCATCCAATGCCCCGCTATCCGGCAGCTTTGCGCCGTTCACTACATTCATATACACCCTGGAAAGCAGCCTTCCGAGGTATGCCTTCTCATCGGGAGTGATCCCTTCCATTGCCCGCTCGCCGAAAGAGGTCCGCGTGCTTTCTATCTTGCTGCACAGATCCCTTGCGCTTTGCGTTATTCTCATTTTCTTTACTCGTCTGTCTCCGGAATCGGTAAAACATTCTATAAGTCCCTTGGACTCCAGCCTCGAAAACAGTGTGGCAGCAGTTGACTGTGCCACCATAAGGGCCTTTTCGAGGCTCTTGAAGTCACACTGGCCGCCAAACTCGTCTCTGAGTATCTGCAGCCGACCCAGCTGAGTCATTGTGATATTTTCTTCCTTGAGCGCGTTATCTATGTTCTTTTTGAAAAGGGCGCTTACGTCCTTCATCATTTTCATGCAGTTTGTATTTTCCATCCGGTCCTCCAGAATTTTGTCTTTGATAATATATATTAAAGGACCGATTCAATCAATAGATATCTATTGATTTTTACAAATTGTTCACAGCCGAAAAAACAAACGGAGCATATGCTCCGTTTGTTCCGTATGTTCAGTATTATTCTTTTGTCACTGGTTTTCCAGTCTTCTTCTCATGTTCTCAAGCTCTTCAAGCTGTCCCATGTCCATCCAGCTGTCTTCGCTGACAGGATATACGCCGACCTTGAATCCCTTGCTGCGGTACCTGTCCATTATCTCAGGGAAGGATATCCGCTTGTTTTCCTCCAGCTCGTCTATGACCCTGCTGTCCACAAGATACATTCCGGTATTGGTGAGGAAATTCATGGTAGGCTTCTCCACGATGTCCGCTATCTCACCGTCCTCCGTCATGTTGAACACGCCGTAAGGTATGGTGACGTGCTTGAGAGCACATACCACCGTGATGAGATTGCCGTTGTTCCTGTGGAACTTATATATCGAATTGTAATCCGCCTCGATGAGAACGTCGCAGTTAGTCAGAAAGAACGGTCCGTCGATCTTGCCCTTGAGCAGCGAGAGCCCTCCGCCTGTTCCCAGGAACTCTTTCTCCTCCACGTATTTCACTTTGTAGTCCTTGTTTTCAAGCTCGTTGAAATAGGCCTTTATCATGTTCTTCTTGTGGTTGACTATGAGGCTGAAATCCTTGCATCCGAAGGCTTTGAAGTGGTCGATGATATGCTCGATTATCGGCTTCTCCCCCACCGGGATGAGGGGTTTGGGAAGTATCTTCGTATACGGGTAGAGCCTTGTTCCGAGTCCGCCTGCCATGATGACCACAGGGAGATCGAGTACTGCCCTTCCCCTTATGGTGGTCTCGTCTATGAAGGCAACGTCCACTATAGTTCCTTCCTCATCTACAAGAGGAAGAGCTGAAATGGAATTCTGCACCATGAAACCGGATGCGGAGCTCCTCTGCCGTACCGGCAGGCTCATGGGATGGAAATTGGCAGCCTCGGCGACGCCCGCTTCAAGCTTTCCGCCGTGGAGGATATGCCTTCTGATGTCACTGTCCGTAATCACGGCTTCCAGCTTGCAGTCCGGAGCGATGAACAGTATCTTCTTCCCGGTCTCATTGAGCAGCTGCATTGCCTGCAGCACCGTGGTGTCGGGACTGACTATGAGATCTTCTATCTTCATTTTTCTTACTTCGTGAGGTCAAGGATGTTCTCGCAGACGATCCTTACATCTTCTTCTGTGAGGTTGGTTGAGCAAGGGATATTCACTATCTTGCCGACATAATCCCTTGCCTGTGGGAGAGGCATGCACTGAGACTCTGTGTACGGTGCCTGGTCAGGGTTGAGGAGCCAGATAGGTCTGGTCATGATCTTTCTCTCAGCCAGCTTTGCCATCAGTTCGTCTCTTGTGATCTTGCAGTCCTCGAGATACAGGCAGTAGAACCACATGCTGCTCCTGACTCCAGGCGTATATGGCATGATCCTCAGTCCGTTCTTGCCGTCCAGAAGCTGCCTGTAGAGCTCAAAGTTCCTGTTCTTTGCCTCAACGAACTTTTCAAGGCTCTCAAGCTGGGCAAGTCCGAGGGCTGCAGCGATGTTGTTCATCCTGTAGTTGTAACCGACTTCGGTATGAATGAAGAGCAGGTCATCTTCCTTCTTGCTCATGTCCTGAGCCTCTTCGGTCATGATGTGCATATGGTGCTGGGTAGCGGCATCATGGCAGATTGCCATTCCGCCGCCGCCGGTGGTGATTATCTTGTTTCCGTTGAAGGAAAGTGCGCCGTAGTGGCCTATGGTTCCAAGATGATGTCCCTTGTACCTTCCTTCGGTTACGAAGGAACCGACTACCTCGGTCGCGTCCTCGACTACGACGAGATGATACTTCTCGGCGATGTCCATAAGCCTTTCCATGTTGGCCATGTTGCCGAATACGTGAACCGGGATCATTGCCTTGACGTGAGCGCCTGTGGTCTTGTTTATGAGCTTGTCGCCCTGCAGCTCGCAGTAGTTGTCGATGAAATACTGCACACTGTCGGGATCCATGCAGAAATACCTGTCACAGTCCACGAAGACCGGCTCGCCTCCGCAGAAACGTACCGGGTTGACTGCTGCAATGAATGTCAGCGAAGCGCAGATTACCTCATCTCCCGGACCAATGCCGGCTTCGATGAGGGACAGATGCAGCGCTGCTGTTCCTGAGTATGTGGCTACTGTATATTCACATCCCATGTATTCCGCCATTGCCTTCTCAAACTTCGGGATCAGCGGACCGGCCGTTGATACCCATGTCGACCGAATGGCATCGTCCACGTACTTCCTCTCATTGCCCGGAAAGTTCGGAACGGAAATCGGGATGGTCTTAGTGTTCTTTTCCATGATCATTTCTCCTATGTCCAGAATCAAATTTACAAATACATATTATACATTGATTTATTGAAAAAATATAGTCACCCTAAAGCATAATTGTAAACAATGTGTTAATGTGTCCTGTCCTCTCCGCACAATTGCCGGACTCGCATCGTGCGATTTGTATTGACTAAAACTGAATTATTAATTAATATATTTGTATATATATTCGAGAGCCTAACTCTCCCGAACTGATATATGAAAATCAACAAAAGAGGAGAAACAACAATGAATGTAAAAGAACTTGCACATTCGGTACGGGATTACGTTATCGAGTACCGTCACGAGCTCCATATGCATCCTGAGCTTTCAATGCAGGAGTTTGAGACAACAGACAGGATCTGCAGAGAACTTGACAAGATGGGCGTTTCCTACAGAAGGATGAACCCTACAGGCGTTCTTGCCGAGATCAAGGGCGGAAAGGGCGAAGGAAAGACCGTCCTTCTCAGAGGCGATATCGACGCTCTCCCTGTTCAGGAAGAGACAGGCCTTGAGTTCTCAAGCATTTACCCTGGCAAGATGCATGCCTGCGGACATGACACGCACAATGCAATGCTGATGGGCGCGATCAAATGCTTCAACGAGATCAAGGACGAATTTGCCGGCACCGTCAAGTTCATCTTCCAGCCTTCCGAGGAGACAGGCGAAGGCGCACAGGCCATGATCAAGGACGGATGCCTTGAGGGCGTAGACTACATGTTCGGAACGCATATATCATCCGATCTCGATGTCGGTAAGGTATCAGCCTGCCCTGGCCCGATGCATGCATCCGCATTCTGGTTCAAGATCAAGATCACAGGCGTTTCCTCACACGGAGCAGACCCTTACAACGGCAGAGATGCTGCAGTAGCAGGTTCCGCAGTCGTCATGGCCCTTCAGGACATGGTAGCCCGTGAGTACAGCCCGATGGATCCTATGGTCGTCACAGTCGGCGACATCCACGCTCCTGGCAGATTCAACATCATCCCTGGCGAGTACAGGATGGAAGGTACCATCAGAACATTCTCAAGAGAGATCAACGCTACTCTTGAGGACACTCTCAACAGGATCGCAAAAGGCGTTGCATCCGCTTACAGATGCACAGCCGATGTCGAGCTCATCGAAGTTGCGGAAGTCAACATCAATGACGAGGAAGCATACCGGATCGGCAGAGCCGCAGCAGCCAAGGTCGTCGGTGAAGAGAATGTCGTTCTTGCAAAGCCTACAATGGGTGGCGAGGACTTCGCTTACTACACACCTCACGTAAAGGCAAACTTCTTCTCACTGGGAGCAAAGCTCCCTGACAAGGACGGCAAGGTATGGTCACACCATAACGGTCATGTCCTCTTCGACGAGAGTTCATTCGAGTACGGCGTAGCTCTCTACGTACAGGTAGCTCTCGACGCTCTCGAGGCCTGATCCTGCTTACAAAAGCTTTTTGGACAGGGCAAACGCCCTTTTTGACAAAGCACATATCTGACTTGAACGGCATGGCGAAAGCCATGCCGTTTGCTGTGTCAGTCGCAAGGTTGAAGTTTTCTGTCAAGTAGGCTAATATAAAGAAAACAAGAAAAACAGCCGCCGGACTTGTGTTACGACGGCATGAAAGGAAGATATATCGATGAAAAAAAGCGTCTTAGTCGCCGTTGCGGGAGTCATTCTGCTTCTCGCTATCGCAGGTCTTTCCTTCCTGGCGGGCAGAAAGTCAGCGACGAAAACAGATCCTTCTTCCGTTGCAGGCCCATCGTCCACGACGTCCTTCAGAAGCCCAAGCACATCCGCTCAGACACGGCCGGAGTCAAGTTCCTACCAGACTGCGAATGAGCCTGAATACGATCCGAATCCTTCTTACGTGACTCATGACTGGAGCGATGACGTTTCACCTGCAGGAATACTGATGTATCACCCATACTGGGGCAGCGATGACGGAAAGGCCGGCATGGAGATCGACGTGGAAGATGACGAAGCCGTCGTTCTGTTCAACGGCGAAGTCTACTTCGTGACCGAGATACTCGATATAGAGGGGACGGTCGACAATTTCGACTACAACATGATACTGGTCCTTGAGGCCGTCAACGGCGGTTATGAGGCATCCTGTGCGCTGTACTGCTACCAGGACCGGACGGGAGACAATATCCAGGTGGTATTCGGAGATCTTTTTGAAACGATGAAGCCGGTCGAGACCAGCCTTCTGGATCAGTTCAAGCAGTAACGGAGCAAACGATGAAAAAAGGATTGGATTACTATTCTGTCATATATCTGCTCATCTCATGGGTCGCCATCAGGTTCCTGCTGTTCGGCATGCACGGCATGAAGGGCCGGCCTGACATGCTCGCTTTCCGGGGAGCCGTAGCGATCGCCGGCGCTTTCGCTTTGAAGCTTCGCCTGACGACAAGATTTGCTTCCATGGGATACTTTGTCTCCTTCCTCGCAGGCTATCTGCTCAGGAGGGATGACCGGTCCGTTTCGGGTATCCGGATAGTGTGGGCTGTGATATATGCGCTTATCGTCCTCATGGGAGTCTATCTTGACATGAAGATGAAAAAGAGCACAAAATAGCTCTATATGTGAAAAAGGGACCGTGCTAATGCACGGTCCCTTCAGACTGAAGACAAAGTCGCCTATCGAAAGGTAGGCGGCTTTTTTGTGCCCGA
>CAZDOS010000025.1:0-24503 GCA_964507095.1 uncultured Oscillospiraceae bacterium
ACAACGCCCGCAGCCAGGCTCTCTATGTATGAATCTATGACTTTCATGGCGGTCGCGTCCCCTGCCTTTGCAGCTTCGAAAGGCATCCTTGCGTCCACTCCGGCAGGTCCTCCTGACATGTTCCATAGAACACTGGAAGGATCCTTTCTCATCGCCTTCCTGGTGTCCCGGATCAGTGCAGTCGCCGAGGCATATCTCTCAAAGCAGCCTCTTCTTCCGCAGTTGCACAGCCTGCCGCCCTTCCTTATGACCATGTGGCCCACTTCAAGTCCCATGTGATTGAAGCCGGCGTAGATCTTTCCGTCTATGAAGGCTCCTCCGCCGACTCCGGTACCGAGGGTCACTATGACCACATCCTTCATTCCGGCGGCGCAGCCTGCCATGGCCTCGGCAATCACTGCCGAGTTGGCGTCATTTTCAACGAATACCCTTATGCCTAGGAGCTCTCCAAGTCTCCTGCCGAGCGGCCACGGCTCGAAGATGCCGAGATTGACGGCTCTGATCACCTCTCCCGTCTCGCCGTCAACAGGACCGGGGGCTCCGATCCCGATGCAGGATAAGTCTGATATATTTATACCGAATCCCCGGCAAAGGTCGACGCACAGCCCGGCGATCCTCTCCGTGAGCTCCTCATCGGTCTTCGGAAGATCCGTAGGTATGCTCATCTTTTTCAGTATCGTTCCGTCAGGAGAAACGATGCCTGCGGCTATGTTGGTGCCGCCGAGATCCACTCCCAGATACAGCTTGTCCATGTTCTCACTCCGTAATTCCGAGCTTCTCAAGCAGCTCTCTTGCCGCGTAATAGCCCATCTTCTTCTGCCTGTTGGTTATGGCAGCCGTCTCTATGATTATTGACAGGTTCCTTCCCGGGCTGATAGGGACTACCGACCTGATGACGCTTATGCCCATGATGTCGGTGTAGTCGTCCTTGAGTCCCGTGGTGGAGTAGCTCTTGTTCGGGTTCCACTGCTCCATCTCTATGACCATGTCGATCTCCTGGCTCTGCTTTACCGCGCCGGCGCCGAAGGTCCTCGCTATGTTGATTATGCCCACGCCTCTCAGCTCTATGAAGTGCTGTATGTTCTCAGGCGACTGTCCTATCAGTCTCTTGTTGGATATCTTTCTTATCTCGACAGCGTCATCTGCTATCAGGCGGTGTCCCCTCTTGACGAGCTCGATGGCCGTCTCGCTCTTTCCTACTCCGGAATCGCCTATGATCAGCACGCCCTCGCCGTATACCTCTACGAGGACTCCGTGTCGCGTGACTCTGGGAGCCAGCTCGGTATTGAGGTAGCCGATCGCCTCTGCCATGAACGTCGAAGTGTCTTCAATCGTCCTGAGCATCGGGATCCTGTTCCTTCTGGCCGCCTCGACGATCTCAGCCTGCACCAGCATGTTTCTGGTTATGACTATGGCCGGTATGTTCTGGCTGAACAGATGGTTGAGCCTTTGCATCTTGAGGTCATCAGGAAGGCTGTTCAGATAGCTGAACTCCATCTTTCCGAGGATCTGTATCCTGGTCGGGTCGAAATTCTCGCTGAAGCCCGAGATCATGAGTCCCGGCCTGTTCACCTCTCGGCTGGTTATCCTTATCTTGTCGGTGTCTCCCGGCACCGTGAGTATCTCAAGGTTGAGCTGCTGTATGAAATTGGAAAGTGTTACGTAGTATTCCATGCTTTTCACCTCTGTAAGCCTTGCAGGGCATTTATACACAGATTTTTTCATATTAGATTATATATTAATATACCCCTGTTTTCAACATCGCGCGTCCTTCGCCGTAATGAATTATTAAGCCTTTTTTCGTTGTTTTGACATACCTTGTATGATATACTTTTACATGATATTAAGGAGTTGTTAAGACTATGAAGATCGCTATATTCACAGAATACTATTTCCCGTTCATAAGCGGCGTAGTAACGCATATAAAGACACTGAAGGACGAGCTTGAAAAGAAGGGCAACGAGGTGATGATCGTCACCACGGACCCTAAGGCGAAAAGCCACTATCTCAAGGACGGCGTCCTCTACTGCCCTGCCAAGGGAGTCAAGAAGATCTACGGCTACGGAGTCACTTACCCCATCAGTCTACACAGGCTGAACATCCTCAAGGATTTTGACCCTGACGTGATCCACATCCACACGGAGTTTTCCATCGGCCTGTTCGGCCTGTGGGTGGCGAAAAAGCTCAAGAAGCCCATCGTATACACCCTCCATACCATGTATGACGACTACACCTTCTACCTCTTCCCGGAGAGGTTCGACAAATACGCCAAGATGGTGACCCATACATACATCAGGCAGATAGCAAAGCGCGCGACGCAGATCATCGGTCCTTCACTGAAGGTCGTTGAGTTTCTGAAACGCTGCGGAGTCGAAAGACATATAAACATCATACCCAACATCACCGACCTGACCCTCTTCCTTCCTGAAAACGTCAACATGGAAAGAGTCGGGCTCATCAGGCAGAAGTACGGTCTTGACGACTCGGTTACCACTCTCTGCTTCGTCGGAAGGCTCGGCAAGGAAAAGAGCATCGACACCCTTATCTCCTTCTTGTATGAGGCCGTAAGCGAAGGCGGCAACTACAAGCTGTTCGTCATCGGCGACGGACCGGAAAAGGAAGCGCTCCGGCACCAGGCCGAAGGACTGGGCATACGGGACAGAGTCATATTCACCGGAAAGGTCAACCATAACGACATAGCAGCCTTCTACTACGCCAGCGACATATATGCCACTGCCTCCCTGACTGAGATGAATTCCATATCCATGCTGGAGGCTATGGCAAGCGGCCTGATGGTCCTGCAGAGACTGGACATCTACAACAAGTACCAGATCGTTGAGGGAAAGAACGGCTGGCTGTATGAGGACTCCAAACAGTTCAAGAAACTGCTGGGCGATTTTGCTTCACTCAGCGAAGAGGAAAAGAAGTCTCTGAGGAATGAAGCCGCACGGTTCTCAAGGCAGTACGGACCCGAGGAATTCGTCACCAAGGTCCTTGACGTCTACCGGCTCGCTTTACACGGCAAGTAAAAGAGTGTATAATATCATAAAGGGTATCGATGGTATTCCCCACCGGATGCCCTTTATTATTTTTTTCAGGAGAAACAGAAATGGATAGATATGACATAGCCATCATCGGAGGCGGCATAAGCGGACTCATGTGCGCGTACAGGGTCCTCGAGGAGAGGCCGTTTGCGAAGATAATCCTCTTTGAGAAGGGACACTACATCTCCAAGCGCGTGTGCCCTATCGTTGCGGGAAAGGCCAAGACCTGCATAAAGTGTCCTTCGTGCAGCATCATGGAAGGACTGGCGGGCGCAGGAGCCTTTTCAGACGGAAAATATGTCATCAGCACTGAATACGGCGGCTGGCTGCCTGATTTCCTGCCGAAGGATACGGTTATCGAGTACATAGAAAAGGCGGACAAGGTCCTGATGAAGTTCGGCGCTCCGGAAGAGCGTTTCATGCCCAGCGACGATCTCAAGCGCAAGTGTCTCGAATACGACCTTCACATGCGGCAGGCACAGCTGAAGCATCTCGGTACCGACGCAAACTTCGACACCATGTCCAGGATGTGCGAATATCTCGAGGAGAGGATGGACATCCTCTGCGAGACGGAGGTCACGGAAGTGGACAAGGACAGCCACACGGTGACCTTCACCTCAAAGGACGGCACTTCAAGCGTAACGGCAGACATGATAGTCTTTGCCGTGGGAAGGGCAGGTTCGAACTTCTTCTCAAAGTGGTGCAGGAGCCACGGCATAAACATGACAAACAACCAGGTGGATGTAGGCGTGAGGGTCGAACTGCCTGCAATAGTATGGGATCATTTCTCCAAGAAGATATATGAGCCGAAGATCTGGTACCGCTCCAAGAGATACGGCGACGTCACCAGGATGTTCTGCTTCAACGAGCGCGGAAGCGTCGTCATGGAGAACACCCAGGGAGTGTTGACCGTCAACGGACACGCATACAAGGACCGGTCAAGAAAGACCGAGAACTCCAACTTTGCTCTCCTTTCCACTATCAGGTTCACTGAACCCTTCAAGGAGCCGATCGAGTACGCAAGACACGTTGCGGAGCTCTCCAACCTGATAAGCGGCGGAAGCGTACTCGTCCAGAGACTTGGCGACCTGATGATAGGAAGAAGGACCGATGCCAAGAGGCTCAGGCAGTCAACGGTTGTCCCTACTCTGGACGCAGTCCCGGGAGATCTCTCGCTCTGCCTTCCTAAAAGACAGCTGGACAACATCCTTGAGACGCTTGAGGCGCTGGACAAGGTGGCTCCGGGCACGATGAACTACGACACTCTCCTGTACGGAATCGAGTGCAAGTACTATTCCGCAAGACCGGAGACTGAACCGAACTTCAGCCTGACTGGATGCAGAGACATCTACTGCGTCGGAGATGGTACCGGCTTCACAAGGAGCCTTTCACAGGCAGCCGCGCACGGTATATATGTAGCGGACGACATCCTTCAGAAGCTTTGATCAGAATAAAGAAACGCCTTGCGGGAAATGCCCGCAAGGCTTTTTTTGTATTCAGTTTTATACGAATATGAACTGTACGAGGATCATGTAAACGAACGTTCCCGCGGCAATGCTCAACAGATCCTTTCTCTTCCAGAGATGTATGAGGATCACCGTGATGATCGATATCAGTTCAGGCATGAATCCCGCAGGAGATGAGAAGCTTATTCCCCTTATGCAGTAGACGATGATTATCATCATTATGCATCCGGGCAGGTATTTCCCCAGATACGTGATGATCTCAGGGAGCTCCTTCTTCCCTGAAAACACTGCAAACGGAAGGGTTTTATGTATGGAAATAACGGAAGGGTTTTATGTATGGAAATAAATGATCTCTGCAGAATAAATAAGATTACCGCAGAGATCAATTAATTCTTATTGAGTTGTCAATCCATTCCGAACAATGTCACCTGATTAGTCTCAGGCATTCCGGCAAGCGCTCCTATCTCCTTGAGCTTCTCTATGATGGAGTCACCCACGCCTGATGCATTCTTGAAGTCTTCTACGGACATGAATTCCTGTCCTTCTAAGGAGACCTTCTCAAGCTGCAGTGCAGCGCTCTCACCCACTCCCTTAAGGGAAATGAACGGAAGACGGATCTTCTTGTCCTCTATCCGGAAGACTTTAGCTCTGCTCTTTCCTATCTCTATCGGAAGGAACTCATAACCCCTTGAAAGCATTTCGCAGACGCACTGCAGACTGGTCCTGAGTTCTTCGTCCTTGGCGTTCTTCTCGATCTTCAGTCTCCGGGACACGTCCCTGAGCATCTTTGTGGCCACGCCCTTGCCGCCTACTGCAGCCTCATAGTCGATGGCCTCGCCTCTGACCGTGAAATATGTGGAGTAGAACTCAAGCGGATAATACAGCTTGAACCACATCAGCCTTATTGCCGAAATGAGATACGCCACCGCATGGGCCTTAGGGAACATGTACTTGATCTTCTTGCAGCTGTCTATATACCAGTCCTCGACACCGTGTTCCTTCAGCATGGCCTCTATTTCAGGCGTGAACTGCTTTGCAGCTCTTCCCTTACGGGTGATTTCCATGATTTTAAAGGCCTGGGCCTTGTCCACTCCCTTCTTTATGAGGGTCAGCATGATGCTGTCACGGGTCCCTATCACATCCGCGATCGTGCAGGTCTTGTCCTTGATGAGCTCCTGCGCGTTTCCCGTCCATACGTCCGTACCGTGGCTGAGCCCGGATATCTGAATCAGGTCGGAGAAGCTCTGCGGATCCGCCTCCATCAGCATCTGACGCACGAAATCAGTGCCCAGCTCAGGGATGCCGTACGTGGAAGTGGTGCTCTGTATGTCTTCGCTTGACACGCCTATAGGCTCGGTGCTCGTGAGCATTTTGTAGACCTTTCGGTCGTTCATGGGCACATCGGCCATCTTGATCCCGGTGATGTCCTCCAGATACTTGTACATGGTAGGTACATCGTGTCCCAAACAGTCGAGCTTGAGCAGCGTGTCGTGCAGATACTTGAATTCGAAGTGCGTGGTTATGACACCCTTTTCCTTCGAGTCGGCAGGATGCTGTATCGGACAGAAGTCGAACACGTCATAGCCTGACGGGACGACGACCATTCCGCCCGGATGCTGTCCGGTAGTCTTCTTGACACCGGTGCAGCCTATCGTCAGCCTGTTTTCCTCTGCCTTGTTAAGTACCAGTCCTCGTTCGTCAAGATACTTTTTAACATAACCGTAAGCGGTCTTGTCCTGAAGGGCGGAAACGGTTCCTGCCTTGAATACGTAATCGTGGCCGAACAGTTCTTCCGTGTATCTGTGTGCCTGTGCCTGGTATTCTCCCGAGAAGTTAAGGTCTATATCAGGTTCCTTGTCTCCGTCGAAGCCCAGGAAAGTCTCGAACGGTATGTCATTTCCGTCTCCGTAAAGCGGTTCGCCGCATACCGGACAGATCCTGTCCTCAAGGTCAAAGCCTGAGAGTATATTATCCGGAACATTGAAATCCGAGTATCTGCACTTCTTGCACCTGTAGTGAGGAGGAAGCGGATTGACCTCGGATATGCCTCCGAAATATGCCAGAGCGCTCGATCCGACAGATCCACGTGAACCGACGAGATAGCCGTGCTCCTCGCTGTTCTGAACGAGCTTCTTTGCGATGACGTAAAGAACGGCATAGCCGTGTGTAATGACACTGTCCAGTTCCTTGTCAAGTCTTTCGGTTATCAGCCGCGGCGGATTATCGCCGTAGAGCCGGTGCAGCTTGGAGTAAGCAGCTTCCCTCAGTTCTTCCTCAGCGCCCTCGATGCTCGGAGGGAACGTTCCCTTGGGTATCGGCCTGATATTGCTGTCGATCATGTCTGCGATGAGATTCGTATTCTTTACAACTACCTCATAAGCTGTTTCCCGGCCGAGGTAATCGAACTCGGCAAGCATCTCTTCAGTGGTCCTGTAGTACAGAGGAGGCTGCATGTCAGCATCATCAAAGCCTGTTCCAGCCATCAGGATGCTCCTGAATATGGAATCCTCCCTGTCCCAGAAATGAACGTCACCGGTAGCGACCACAGGCTTGCCCAGATCTCTTCCAAGCCTCAGTACAGTCCTGTTGAACTCCTTTATGTCCTCGAAACTTCTGACCTTGCCTTCTCTGACCATGTATTCATTGTTCCCGAGGGGCTGGATCTCCAGATAATCATAGAAATCCCGTATTTTCAGCAGTGTTTCGTAGCTCGTTCCGTCCATTATAGCTCTGTAAAGCTCACCTGCTTCACAGGCAGAACCTATGATAAGGCCCTCTCTGTACTTCATTATCTCGGATTTAGGCATCCTCGGCACTCTCCAGAAGTAATTGAGATGTCCGTATGAGACCAGTTTGTACAGATTCTTGATGCCTTTCTGATTCCTTGCCAGCAGAACGACATGATAGCTCCTTCTCGGCAGCTTGTCCGTGCTGCTGAGGTCGGAGTTGATATTCTCGAGCTGCGTAATGCCCTGTGCCTCAAGGTCCCTTATGAGGCCTCCCAGTATCTTTCCGAGCATCCTGGCATCGTCAGTCGCCCTGTGATGGTTGAAATTGCCGAGCCTGTAGTGTTCGGCAAGAGTGTCCAGCTTATGGTTCTTCAGATCCTGGAGCAGGTTTCTCGCAAGCGGAAGAGTGTCCAGATAATCATACCTGAAATCCGTCCCGTAGCTCTCGCACCTCACCTTGAGGAAATTGATGTCAAAACCTATGGCGTTGTGAGCCACGATCACCCTGTTGCCGATGAAATCCTTGAAGGCCTTTATGGCTTCCTTTTCGCTCGGGGCTCCCTTCAACATTTCGTCCGTGATCCCGGTCAGTTTCACTATGTTTGCCGGGATAGGCTTGCCCGGGTCAGAGAAGGTGTGGAACTCCTCGAGCACTTCACCGTCTTTCCACACTACCGCGCCTATTTCGGTGACTGCCTCTGTGTTGGGATTCAGCCCCGTGCTCTCGATATCGAAGACAACGAACTCAGTGTCCCTTAGACTGCCTTTAGCCTCTTCCGATACAACCGTTATGATGTTGTCGACAAGATATCCCTCGCATCCGTAGATCACCTTGAAGTCAGGGTCGGTCTTCTGTATGGTCTCACACTCCAGCATGGCCTGAGGGAACGCCTGCACGACGCCGTGATCGGTTATCGCAAGCGCCCTGTGACCCATCTCATAGGCCTTTCTGACCGCTTCATCCGGTCCGATGACTGCGTCCATGGACGACAGTTTTGTATGAAGATGCAGTTCCACCCTCTTCTCAGGAGCTTCATCCCTCTTGGGATCCACCCTGAAAGTGACAATGTCATAAGGGCTGACTACATAGTCGTGATCATATTTGTCCATCCGGCATTCGCCGTTCACCGCCATCCAGATGCCCGGCTTGATCTCTTCGTACTTATCAAAATCGGTCTCATTTGGGCTGAGTACGATCTTGACGTTTATCGAATCCTTTCCGTCGTATACGGAATAGTTATATATCTTTCTGAAATTGCCAGAAGAAGCCGTTGCAAAGACTCTTCCGGCTATCTGAACTCGGCCGTTCTTCTCCACGGCCTCCTTGATCGATATGAGTTTCTTTGGCTGGAAATACCTTCCGAAGAATACCTTGACGCTGCCCGGCGTGACCGGGATATCCCTGACCCTGAAGTCTGCATGGGTGTTTTCGACCTTCTTCACCGGATCAGGCAAGACGAATAACTCCTCGCTTTCATAGGATTCTGTCTTGCCGAGATCGATATTGTACTGTCTTGACGTCAGCGACTCCAGAAACTCGGAGAATCTTCTTGCAAAGTCCATGCCTTCAAGGAATGACATGCCCTTGCCGACGGCAAAGGTGATGGTCCTCCCCTCAAGGAACGACCATGTGATGTTGAAGTATTCAAGAGGGATGTTGACAACATTGACGCAGAAAAGCTGAAGCAGATCCTTCAGGTTCCGGTCAGTCAGCGTGTCCGGATCAAAGGTATCCGTGATGTGTATCGAATAATCCGGAAGCTTTTCGGACAGATAGACGGCAAGGCTCCTCTGAGCCTCAAAGCTAATAAGCTGTGTTGAATTCAACACAGCCGTCAAGCTGGACCGTCTGGTGTCCACGTCGACAGATTCGATCCGAACATCCTTCAGTTCGTCTATGTGCCCGTCATCCCGGTAATCTTCAAATACGTCCAATATTCCGTTAGTCAACTTTTTCCCCGATCAGTTCGTATACGTTATCTATGAATTCATCGATGAAGTTCCCGTGCAGGGTCTTCACCTTCTCTCCCTTTATGAACATGACAGCGCTGTTTGTTGCGCATGCTATGCCTATGTCGGCCTCCCTGGCCTCTCCCGGTCCGTTGACGGCACAGCCCATTACCGCGACCTTGACATCCTTCTTTATGCCTTTAAGTCTTCTTTCGACCTCATTTGCAATGGAGGCGATGTCCATGTGCGTCCTTCCGCATGTCGGGCAGGAGATGATCTCCGGACCAGGGACCTTTATGCCAGCTGCTCTGAGAATATCGTAACCTGCCTCGATCTCCTTTGCAGGATCGTCTGTCAGACTGACTCGGATGGTGTCGCCAATCCCGTCAAGAAGCAGAGAACCGATGCCCATGCCTCCCTTTATGAGGCCCATCCTGTAGGTCCCGGCCTCAGTAACTCCCACATGAAGAGGATAATCGCACATCTGCGAGAACATCCTGTAGCTGTCCACCATCGTCCTCACATTCGAGGACTTGAGGGAGACCACTATATCGTCAAAATCGAATTTTTCCAGAAGCCTGATATGGTACATTGCGCTCTCGCACAGAGCTTCCGGCGCGGGAGATCCGTATTTCTCAAGTATGTGCTTCTCAAGGCTTCCCGCATTGACGCCGATCCTTATCGGTATGTTATGCCGCCTGCAGGCGTCAACGACCATCTTGACCTTTGAATCGTCGCCGATGTTGCCCGGATTGATCCTGACCTTGTCGACTCCGGCCTCCGCGACCGCAAGAGCGACCCTGTAGTCAAAATGGATGTCCGCCACCAGAGGTATGGATATCTTTTCCTTTATGGCAGGGACAAGCTTTACGTCGTTAAGAGAAGGAACGCTGACCCTTATGATCTGGCAGCCTGCTTTTTCGAGCTCGACTGCCTGCCTGACATTTCCTTCCACGTCGTTTGCCCTAACGTTGAGCATGCTCTGGACAGTTATCGGAGCGTCTCCCCCGACATAAATGTCCCCTACCTTGACCTTTTTTCTAAGCAATCTTTCCATCTGTCCGTCCCTTTATATAAGCAGCTTCGTAATGTCGCTGAAGGTCACGAAGGCCATGAAGCCAAGCAGCACTATCATGCCGGCAGCGTTGATGATGAGCTCGTATCTCGGATTTATCGGCTTGCCTCTCAGCATCTCGATGAGAAGCAGGAATACCTTTCCTCCGTCCAGTGCCGGGAAAGGTATGAGATTGAACACGCCCAGGTTTATGGTGATCATGGCAAGTATCATCAGCACCGAGTCGAATCCGTAGGATACCGATTCGCTGATGACCGACACGATTCCGACCGGTCCGGACATCTGGTTCACCGCCACGTGTCCCGTGACAAGATCGACCAGGCTCAGGAAAACCAGCCTTGCAATGCTCAGTGTCCATCTGGCGGCCTCGTCTACCACGGTTAGGAAATTCTTCTGGATCGGATAGACGGTGAAGTCTATGACCAGGTTCTTGTTTCCGTCCGCGTCTGTCACTGTGTCGAAGGTGACTCCCTTGAGCTCGGTCTTTACTCCGTTCCTTATTACCGTGAAGTCTGCAGTGCCGTTCTGGGTCCTCGCGAACTCGTAGATGATGTCATTTGCGATATGGCATTTTCTTCCGTTTACCGCAATTATCTCATCATCGATCATAAGTCCCGTCTGCTGCGTCCTTGCCCCTTCGTAGAAGCTTGACACCTTCTTGCTCGTGATCGCGGTGTCCATGTTGACCAGCAGGCACAGCACAAGAAATCCGAGTATGAAATTGTTTACGGCTCCTGCTACGAGGACGACGAATCTGGTCGGAGCGGGAGCTCTCGAAAAGGAGCCTTCCGCCTCGCTGTCCTCATCCTCGCCTTCCATGGCGACATATCCGCCTATGGGAAGCCGTCTCACAGAGTATTCTGTTTCATTCTTGTTGAATCCTATGATCTTGGGGCCCATTCCGATGCTGAATTCATTGACCTTTATCCCGCTGAGCTTTGCGGTGATGAAATGGCCGAATTCATGCACGAATATGACAAGCCCGAAGATCAGGATCGAAATGATTATGCTCAAAATGTATTACTCCCTGCCAAAGACAGTCTGATTCACGTAGTCTCTGGCCATTCTGTCTGTCTTGTATACGTTGTCTATGGTGAAATCCATGCCGTCCAGATCCAGTGCAGACAGCACTCCGTATACTATCTCACCGATGTCGAGGAACGATATCCTGTCCTCGAGGAACAGCCGTACCGCCCGCTCGTTAGCGCCGTTGACGGCACACGGATACAATCCGCCCCTGTCTATCGCTTCATACGCAGCCTTGAGGCACAGGAATGTGTCAGGGTCTGCCCTGCCGAATGTCAGGTCTCCCATCGTATACGGATCCAGCTCCGCTGCCGGAGACTCCATCCTGTACGGATAGGTTATGGCATACTGGATAGGTATCCTCATGTCCGGCACGCCCATCTGGGCAATGACGCTGTTGTCTGAGAACATTACTGCCGAATGCACTATGCTCTGCCTGTGGACCACTATCTCGATGTCCTTGGGCTTCAGGGCAAACAGCCATACGGCTTCAATAAGCTCAAGCCCCTTGTTCATGAGCGTGGCTGAATCTATCGTTATCTTGCCTCCCATGGACCAGTTCGGGTGCTTGAGCGCCTGTGCCTTGGTGACTTTCGAAAGCTGTTCTCTCGTATACCCGTAGAATGGGCCGCCTGAAGCGGTGAGGATGATCTTCTTGAGCGATGTGGCGCTCTTGGCATCCTGCAGACACTGGAAAATGGCCGAGTGCTCGCTGTCTACAGGGAGCATCCTTACATGGTGCCTGGCGACCGCGTCCATTACAAGCCTTCCGCCGGTGACAAGGCTCTCCTTGTTTGCAAGTGCGATGTCCCTTCCCCTGTTTATGGTCGTAAGAGTGGCTTCAAGACCGGCGATGCCCACCACCGCATTGAGCAATAAGGCATCGTCATCAACATTTATGAGCCTTTTCAGTCCTTCGCTTCCGCTGAAGACCGTGACGTTTTCCACGTCAAGGATCCGCCTGAATCTCTCACAGTATTCGGGATCCGTGACGCAGACATACTTCGGTTTGAATTCCCTTACCTGATCCAGGAGCAGATCTATGTTCCTGTTTGCCGACAGTCCGACGACTCCCACGTGATGCATCCTGCACACGTCAAGGGCCTGTGTTCCTATGGAACCTGTCGAGCCGAGGATGATTATGTTTTTATACAAAGAATATTCCCCCTATTTTGGAGATGTAGATCGCGATTATGAAGAAGAAAGGAGCCAGCAGTATGACGCTGTCGAACCTGTCAAGGATACCGCCGTGTCCCGGCAGCAGATTGCCGTAGTCCTTTATTCCGGTCTGTCTTTTCACTGCCGAAGCAAACAGGTCGCCGATTATCTCAATGAACGTTCCTGCCATGGACACCATCACTATCCAGAAAATGAGCTTCGGGCTGACCCTGTTGATATAGTCTTCCGCCTGCATGCCGTTCTTGAAACTGCAATAAAGGAGAACGAAGAGGACGGTGCAGATTGCAGTTCCGATAAAGGCGCCGACAGCTCCCTCTATGGTCTTTTTAGGACTCAGTACCGGAGCCATCTTGTGCTTTCCGAAAAGGTAGCCCGAGAAATACGCGAAGGCATCTGACCCCCATGCTATGAAGAAACATATTGCCAAAATGAAGAAGCCGTCATATCCGTACTGTTCCTTCGGAAGCACTGTATTGTAGTTTACCAGGCAGTAAAAGCCGAAAAGCACGTACAGCCCGAACAGTATCGATGTCGAAACGACCTTGATATCGACCTTCTCAAATTCGAAGACCGATATGAATGCATATGCCGCAAAGGCAAAGACCAGTATGACGAATGTGTTCGCCCTCGGAATGTATTTGTCGAGGAAGAAGTACCGCCCGACGATATCCAGCACTATGAATACAGCGATGGAATTCTTCTCTGCAAAGGCGGTCCTTATCTCATGCACGGCGATCGCATACACGATCAGGCCGGCAACATTGAAAAGAGGACTGTAGAACTGCGTCAGCACCAGCAGCAGCACGACAAATCCAATTGCCGCGGTGATTATTCTCTGTTTCATCTGTTAAACGCCTCCGAAGCGTCTGTTTCTCGAGTTGAACTCTATGATGGCCTTGTCCAGGTCAGCCCTGGTGAAGTCGGGCCAGAGCACGTCCATGTATATGAACTCGGCGTATGCGCTCTGCCACAGGAGGAAATTGGACAGTCTCATCTCCCCGCTCGGTCTGAGGATGAAATCCGGATCAGGCTGTCCGGCAGTGTACATGTAGTCTGATACCAGGTCCTCGGTGATCTCGTCTTCCGTCAGCTCACCGCTTTTTACCTTGGCTGATATTCTCTTTACGGCATTTACTATCTCTGCTCTGCCGCCGTAATTCAAGGCTATGTTCAGCACCATGCCGGTCCTGTCCTTGGTCTTCTCCTCTATCTCTAGCATGAGATCGAGCAGATCTCCGTCAAAGGCCGACTTGTCTCCGAGAAAAACCACTCTGTTGTTTTCCTTCTCGTAATCGAAGGCCTTGATGAGGTATTCCTTGAGAAGGGACATGATGCCTCTTACCTCTTCCAGAGGCCTCTTCCAGTTTTCCGTAGAAAAGGCATAGAAAGTCACGGACTTGAGTCCGAGCTCGTTGCAGTACCTGGTGATGTCCTGGAATACCTCGGCACCTTTCTTGTGTCCGGCATTCCTGGGAAGCATCCTTTTCTTCGCCCAGCGTCCGTTACCGTCCATTATTATCCCGATATGCTCGGGTATCCTTATATTCTCGTCCATGTATCAGTTCATAAAAATGCAAAGGGCATAAAAGCTATGCCCTTTGACGAAATCAGGTTATCAGAGCTCCATTACTTCCTTGGATTTCCTGTCGCAGACAGCGTCCACTTCCTTTATGTACTTGTCCGTGATCTTCTGGATCTCATCCTCGAGGTCCTTGAGGTCATCTTCGGTCAGCTCGCCGGCCTTCTTCATGCTCTTGAAAGCATCGACCGCATCTCTTCTGATGTTTCTGATTGCGACCTTGGCCTCTTCCGCCATCTTGGAGACATCCTTTACCAGAGCCTTTCTTCTCTCCTCCGTCGGAGCCGGGAAAACAAGCCTGATGTTGACGCCGTCATCGATAGGATTGATGCCTACGTCCGAAGCCTGTATGGCCTTGACTATAGGCTTGATGAGGCTTCTGTCCCAAGGCTGGATAGTGAGTATCCTGGCCTCCGGAACGGAAATGGAAGCGACCTGGTTGATCGGCGTATCAACTCCGTAGTAGCTGACCATGACCTTGTCAAGAACGCCCGGATTTGCTCTTCCGGCACGCACGGTTGCGTATTCGCTCTCGAGGTACTTAATTGCAGAATTCATTCTGTTTTCATATTCGGTCGTCATTGTTGTATCACTCCTTTTATGCTAAGCATCTGATCACTCAGACACTACTGTTCCTATGTTTTCGCCCAGCACTGCCCTTTTGATGTTGTCGCCGGACATCTCGAATACCAGCATCGACATGTGGTTGTCCCTGCACATCGTGGCCGCGGTCATGTCCATGACATTAAGCTGGTCATTGAACACCTTCGTGAAGGTCAGCGTGTCATATTTCACCGCGTCAGGGTACTTCTTCGGATCCTTGTCGTATACTCCGTCCACCATCGTCGCCTTGAACACGATATCCGCATTTATCTCAAGAGCCCTGAGAACGGCTCCGGAATCCGTCGAGAAGAACGGATTTCCCGTTCCGCATCCGAAGATGACGATCCTGCCCTCTTCAAGATACTTTACGGCGTTGTCCCTGATGAACGGCTCTGCGACCTGGTTCATCTGGAGAGCGGACATGACAGTGGCCTCGCAGCCCAGCTTTTCCAGTCCGCTTGCCACGGTGAGCGCGTTCATGATGGTGGCAAGCATGCCTATCTTGTCTGCCCTGGTGCGCTCCATGTCACCGCTGGATCTGCCGCCTCTCCAGTAGTTTCCTCCGCCGACCACGATGGCCAGCTGCACGCCCTCATCATAGGCGTCCTTTATGCTGCGGCATATCCGGTCGACCGTATCAAAATCTATACCGAATCCCTTCTCGCCGGCGAGTGCCTCACCGGAGATCTTGAGCAATACTCTCTTATACTTAACTGACATAGTGCGATCACCTCGAGCTGCTGTTATTCTGAGCTGGCGGTATGTCAGGACACACCGCTCCATATTAAAAATATTATAAATCATGACGGTCGATTTCTCAATAGATATAGTTTACATATCGGCTGCCGTTTGCTTGTGAGAAATGCCGTAAAGAACAGCCGGCGCAAAGGCCGGCTGTTTCGGAATCGTCGTTATCAATCGATATAATTGATGGACTCGGGACCTGAGTACTCCCGCCATCTGTCGGTGATATCCTTTCCCTTGATGAAATCAGTCCAGATATCGCTCATCTTTTCGCTGATGGCATAGTCTTCCTCTGTCAGCGGTCTCCAGCATCTCTTCAGGGTATTGAACACGTACCAAAGTTCCCAGGAATGGATCGCTCCCATGTCATCTCCCGGCAGGTCATGCCTGAAAAGATACAGATAGACGGGTCTCGTTCCCTTTTCAAGCCTCGCCCGGGCAAAGTCCGTCATGCCGTTATAGAACATCGTTCCTTCGTACTGTCCGCCTGTGACTCCGATATCATCCTTGGTCATTCCGAGCATATACGGGATGTCCCTGATCTCCCCTTTGGAGAGCACGTTCCGAAGCAGTTCCTTAAGAACATAGCCGTCCGTCACAGGCCTGTAAGAGCCGCCTCTTCTGTACAGTTCTTCTGTTATATCGACCAGCTTTTCAGCGGGCACTTTTCTCAGTTCTTCAATGTTGTTCCGCTCGACAAGCTCTTTAACTTTACAGCCTGTAGAATACGCATTTTCAAGGGAAAAACCGATCCCCGGCAGTCCCGTTCCGCTCTGAAGGATGGCCCTTGAGATCATTCCTTCAGTTAGCTCTGAAGAGACCAGACACTGGGTGCTTATCGAGCCCCGGCTCTGTCCGAACACCGTTATCCTGTCCGGATCACCGCCGAAAGCGGCTATGTTTTCCCTTATCCACTTCAGTGCCATGATCTGGTCAAGAAGTCCGTAGTTACCGGTGCTGCCGTTTGGATCCTCTTCTCTCAGCTCAGGCAGAGCCAGAAAGCCGAACGGTCCGACTCGGTAGTTTATGGTGACGAGGATCACATCCTTTCTTGCAAAGATCTCGCCGTCGAACTCCTCCTCGCTCCCCCAGCCGTGGTCAAAGCTGCCTCCGTGAATCCACATTGCCACAGGATACTTTTCATCTCTCTTTTCTGCAGGTACCCATATGTTCAGATACAGGCAGTCCTCGCTCTGAGGCGGAATGAACCGGGGATCTGCGTAGAATTCCTTATAGTAGTATCCATCGGTGATCAATACCTGCGGGCAGATGCTTCCAAACTCGAAGGCCTCTCTGACGCCCTCCCAGGGCTCACACTCCAGAGGAGTCTTGAATCTGAGCTCGCCTACCGGAGGCTTTGCATAAGGTATGCCCCTGAATACATTGAAGCCCTCCTCAGCCAGACCCTCAAGAACACCGTATTTTGTCTTAACTGTCACTGTTTTTCTTTCCATTCTAACCAAACCTCCCGGTCTTCATTCACTGACGTCTCTGCCCATGCAGATAGCAACATACTCGCACTTTTTAAACTCCAGCTGCCTGTCTTTCAAAAGGCTTTCATCCGTCACATAAGCCACGTTGATCGCCATATTGTCCATGTTCCTGTGGAGAATCGTGCCGACGAACCTGGTCCGGAGGATGATGTATCTTATCTTCCTCTCGCCATAGCTTATCGGCTCATCGCATCTTGCGAGGAAATAGTCAGGCCTGTCCTTTGCCGGCATCTGCCTGAGGACCGTGCATCTAACGGGCATCTGCCCGTATAGATCGTCTGGAGCCATGTCAGGGTCATAAAGCTCTATCCTCATGAGTCCACTGTCCTTTTTTTGATCCCTCTTTCTGAACAGATCAAGTAATCCCATATTGTCCTCCATGCTCCTTAGTCTGCCGGACCATTCAAACGGTAATAATGCTTTGAACTTATTTTATCACATTCATCGTCAAAATATATCCGGACAAAAGAAAACAGTTGCAGGAATTGACCCGCAACTGTGATTTCTCATCATATACGTGCACAAGGCACCTATGATTACCTTAACGGCAATGTCATTACTTCAGGCTGGCTGCAACTTCTTCTGCGAAGTTCTCGACCTTCTTTGCAATGCCTTCGCCTGTCTCAAAGCGAATGAAACGTGTGATCTTAAGATCCGGTGAAACGCTCTTGAGATATGCAGCAACTGTCTGCTTTCCGTCCTCTGCCTTGACATATGTCTGATCAAGGAGAGTGCTCTCTCTGAGCTGCTTGGAAACACGTCCTTCAACAAGTCCGTTGAAGATCTTGTTGGCGGAAATGACTTCCTTTGCGGCAAGAGCAAGCTTTACGAGAGTTGCCTTTGCCTCATCGGACAGGAAGTTGAACAGGAACTTGTTGGTCTTCTCTGCCTCGTAGTTCTTCAGGTCTTCCTCACTGAAGAGGTCTTCACCTACTGCCTTCTCGAACAGATCGTTAAGGATCAGCTTAGGCAGTGACCGAGGATCGTTCAGTGCGCTCTCGACTGTGATCTCGCGGGTCTTTGCCAGCTCGTCGGCAGAAATGTCGTCCCTGCTGATGTAGGTAGGGTTCATTGAAGCCACCTGCATGGCAATGTTCCTGAGAGCTTCCCTTGTAGCGTCGCTGTCTGTTCCTTCTGCACCGATGAGAACGCCGATGCGTCCGCCGCCGTGTACATAGTCAACGACTATAGGAGCCTCAAGCTTTGCGAATCTTCTGATTGAAAGCTTTTCTCCGATCTTTGCGATCTTCTCGATAAGAGCTTCATTGACTGAGATAGATGAATCCTCGATCCATGGCTCTGCCATGAAAGCAGCGTCAACATCCTCTGAATCGCTTGAAAGTGCCTGCTTGGCAACATCTGCAACAAATGCCTGGAATGTCTCATTCTTGGCAACAAAGTCTGTCTCGGAGTTGACTTCGACGACTGCGCCCTTGCCCTCACCGATAACTGTGCGGCAGAGTCCCTCTGCTGCGATACGTCCGGCCTTCTTCTCGGCCTTTGCTGCACCGCTCTTCTTCAGAAACTCGATTGCAGCTTCCATATCTCCGTCACACTCTGTGAGTGCTTTCTTGCAATCCATCATGCCTGCGCCTGTGCGCTCGCGAAGTTCCTTGACATCTTTAGCTGTAAAAGCCATTGTTTGTCCTCCTAAAATCTCTGATGTGTTTTTAGAAAATTACTCCCGAGTAACTTCTTCTGCTGTCTCTTCTGAGACTTCCTCGACTTCTTCCTCTACTGCTTCCTGTGCGGCCTCACCGAACTGCTCGCCTTCACGGCCTTCGATGACTGCGTCTGCCATCCGGCCTGCGATCAGCTTGACTGCTCTGATGGCGTCGTCATTACCAGGAATGATGTAGTCGACTTCATCAGGGTCGCAGTTTGTATCAACGATAGCTACTACAGGGATACCGAGCTTTCTGGCTTCTGCAACAGCGATCTTTTCCTTCTTTGTATCAACTACGAACAGTGCCTTCGGCAGGCCGTCCATGTTTCTGATACCGCCGAGGAACTTCTCAAGCTTCTCGATCTCGAGTTCGAGCTTGACGACTTCCTTCTTAGGCAGAAGATCGAATGTTCCGTCTTCCTTCATAGCATTGAGCTGCTCAAGACGTGCGATCCTCTTCTTGATCGTTGTATAGTTTGTCAGCATACCGCCGAGCCATCTGGCATTTACATAGTGCATGCCGCATCTCTCGGCCTCTTCCTTGATGGCATCCCGTGCCTGCTTCTTTGTTCCTACGAAAAGGATCTGGCCGCCTTCTGCTGATACCTCTCTTACGAAATCGTAAGCGGTGTCGAGCATCTTGACTGTCTGCTGCAGGTCGATGATGTAGATTCCGTTCCTTTCGGTGTAGATGTACTTCTTCATCTTAGGGTTCCATCTTCTTGTCTGGTGACCGAAATGTACGCCGGCCTCCAGCAACTGTTTCATTGAAACTGATGACATAATAATACCTCCGTTTTGTTGTTCCTCCGCACTGCTTTTGTATTTCTGCAGTTAACAGCGACAGCTGCACAGACTGCAAGGAACAGTGCGTGCGTATTTTTGCGCCTAAATAATATATCACAGCCATGCAAGCCAAGTCAACAAAATTCTTTTGATTTCAAGGGTTTTCTGCATTGGGGGAGCATCTGTTCGCCAGCGGTGGAACATCACTTTAAAAACGGATGTCTTAACAAAAGTCAGACATCCGTTCGCTGTTTTGATCCTGTCACGTTTGATGCACGGTGATTTCTTTTCCGGTCATTTTCCTCCAAGGTAAAGCTGCTTGACATCTTCGCTGTCCATCAGCTCCCTGCCGGTCCCTGAAAGTCCGATCTTGCCGGATTCCAGCACATACGCCCTGTCCGAGATAGAGAGGGCCATTTCGGCGTTCTGCTCAACGAGAAGGATGGTCGTTCCCTGCCTGTGGAGCTCCTTGATTATGTCAAAGATCTGCCCGACGAGGATCGGCGCAAGTCCCATTGAGGGTTCATCCAGTAAAAGGAGTTTTGGGTGGCTCATCATCCGTCTGCCGATCGCGAGCATCTGCTGTTCGCCTCCCGAAAGAGTGCCGCCGATCTGCCTTTTTCTTTCCTCAAGTCTCGGGAACAGCCCGTAAACATATTCAAGGTCCTTTGAGATGTCGCCCTTGCTGGTATATGCTCCCATCTCCAGGTTCTCCTCCACTGTCATCTGGAGGAATATCCTCCTTCCTTCCGGAACATGGGCAAGCCCCATGGACACAAGCTTGTGCGCGTCGGTCCTGCCTATGTCCCTGTCAAGAAAGGTTATTGAGCCTCCCCTTGATCTCATCAGGCCGGAGACGGTCTTGAGCGTAGTCGTTTTCCCGGCTCCGTTCGCCCCGATAAGAGAAACGATCTCCCCTTCATCCACATGAAAGGATATCCCCTTTATGGCGTGGATCTGCCCGTAATATACGTTGATATCTTCTACTTTAAGCATCATGTCTACGCCTTCTTTCCGAGATAAGCCTCAATGACCAGAGGATCGTTCTTTATCTGTTCGGGTGTTCCCTTTGCTATGACCTTGCCGTAATTGAGCACGCATATTCCCTCGCATATGCCCATGACAAGGTTCATGTCATGCTCGATGAGCATGATGGCTATCTGGAAAGTGTCCCTTATCTTCTTTATATTCTCCATCAGCTCGGCAGTCTCAGACGGGTTCATTCCGGCTGCCGGCTCATCCAGCAGGATGATCCCCGGGTTCGTTGCCAGGGCTCTTACGATCTCAAGCCTTCTCTGTGCCCCATAAGGCAGACTTCCCGCCTTGTAGTTGCGCATGTGGTCCATGCCGAAGAAATCCAGCAGTTCCCTGCATCTGTCCTCGCATACCTTTTTCGGTATGCCGGTAGCCGAAGCCATGCGTCAGGCTTGCCAGGAAATTCGTCTTTATGGTGTTGTGCATGCCTATCTTGACATTGTCCAGCACGGATACATTTCCGAACAGCCTAATGTTCTGGAAAGTCCTTGCCATTCCCATCTTGTTGACCTGCCGCACGGTCTTTCCCTTTATGTCATACCCGTCGAGGAGCACAGTGCCTCTCGTCGGCTGATAGACGCTTGTGAGAAGGTTGAATACAGTCGTCTTGCCGGCTCCGTTAGGGCCTATGAGTCCGGCGATCTCAGTCCTTCCTATCGTGAGGTTAAAATCATCCACTGCCCTGAGCCCGCCGAAATCTATGCCAAGATGATGAGTCTCCAGTATCGGTCTCTTGTCTATGTCCCGAAGGGGAATGATAGCATTGGTAGGCAGTGATACAAGTCTTCTGTCTGACATTACGCTTTCTCCCCCTTCTCTTTTTTCCTGAACAGATTCTTCGGAATGATCCTGTTCCTGATCTCAGCTATCTTCGGATTCGAGCTGAGAAGCATCATGAGTATGAGCACGACGGCATATATGAGCATCCTGTAGTCATTCAGTCCTCTGAGAGTCTCCGGCAGGAGAGTTATGAGAAGGGCGGCTATGATGCTTCCCCTTATGGATCCGATGCCTCCGAACACTACCATGACGAGTATCTCTATCGACTTGTTGTAGTCGAAGCTTCCCGCCTGCATGATCGAGTAGTTATGCCCGTAAAGAGCTCCGGCGATGCCGGCAAAAAAGGCCGAAACGGCAAACACGAGGACCTTGTACTTGTTTGGATTGATGCCGACGGATTCTGCCGCGATGGAGTTGTCCCTCAGGGCTATTATCGCCCTTCCGTGCTTTGAGTCTATGAGATTGGTTATGACCAGCAGCGTAACCATGAGAGCAGCAAAGCCCCATGTGAACGAAGAGTCCTGCGGCATTCCCTTGAGCCCGGATGCGCCGCCAGTGAAGTTCAGATTTATGATGACGCTTCTGAGTATCTCTCCGAAAGCGAGGGTCACTATCGCCAGATAGTCTCCTTTCAGCCTCAGCACGGGCACGCCTACTATGAGACCGAAGATCATTGCAACGATTCCTCCCACCAGCATCCGCATCGGGAATCTCACTGCCGAAGGCAGCAGTTCCCTGAATCTCATCGAGAACAGGCACGCCGCATATGCTCCGACAGACATGAAACCGGCATGTCCGAGGCTGAGCTCGCCCAGATAACCTATCACCAGGTTGAGCGAAACGGCCAATATGGCGTTCACGCATATCGGGACCATCAGGCTCTGAAGGTGCCTGGAAGCATGTCTTGTCACGATCATTATGTTTATCACGGCGAAAAAGCCTATGCACATTGCAAATGTGAGGAGGTTGTTCCTGGTGCTCTTTTTCATCCCTGAAAAAACGCCTTTCTTTTCCATGGTCCCCTCCTTATACCTTCTCCGTCGTCTTCTTGCCCAACAGTCCCGTAGGCTTGACGAGCAGGACGAGGATCAAGACTCCGAATACTATCCGGTCAGAAAGCTCTGTGGATATGTACGCCTTGGCCATGCATTCGATTATGCCAAGCAGTATCCCTCCGAGCATCGCTCCGGGAATTGAGCCTATGCCGCCGAAAACGGCGGCTACGAAGGCCTTTATGCCCGGCATCGATCCTGTATACGGTCCTATGAAGGTGTATGTGAGCCCGTAGAACGAGCCCGCCACTGATGCCAGCGCACTGCCTATGGCAAAGGTCACCGTGATGGTGTTGTTGACGCTGATTCCCATCAGTTCCGCAGCCCGCTTGTCTTCAGAAACCGCCCTCATGGCTTTCCCTATCTTGGTCCTGCTTATGAAGAGCGTGAGTGCGATCATGATGGCAACGGTGACCCGGAGCGTCACGATGCTCTCGCCCTTTATGGTCAGGGTTCCGATATGGACCGGAGCCAGCTTTATGAATTTCGGGAAGTTCTTCTGATTGACTCCGAAGATCAGCTGCGCAAGAGCCTGAAGGAAATATGAGACACCGATGGCCGTTATCAGCACCGACAGAGGCGGTGACTGCCTGAGCGGCTTGTATGCTATCTTCTCTACCAGCACGCCTACCAATACGCAGAACGGTATGCTCAAGAGCACTCCCAGAAGGGGCGGAAGCCCGAGAGTGTTTACGAACACGATAGAAGCGAAGGCTCCGACCATGATAATGTCGCCGTGGGCGAAATTAAGCATTTTCGCAATACCGTATACCATCGTGTATCCCAAAGCTATGAGGGCATAGATGCTGCCCAGGCTCAGGCCGCTGATAAGGTTTGACAAGAATATCATTGTTTACTCCGTTTAACGCGTGTATTTAAGCCTTTACAGGCTGTCAGAAGGAGCATTTCCCCATGCTCCTTCTGACAGCCCGGGGCCGATGCCCGGGCTGATCTGTTTAATTATTCAAACGCTCGGATCAGTTGAGTTCTGCCCATGCGTCATATGCCATGTAGGCACCGTCGACGATGACTACGGCTGTTGCTGTCTTGTGAGCTTCTCCGTCAGCTGTCCATGTCATGGTTCCGGTAAGTCCTTCGACTTCGATCTTTGTCATGGCGTCGATCATCTTCCGGTTGAAATCAGGATCGTTAGGGTCGCAGTCCGCATACTTGAAAGCTTCGGCAATGGTGTAGATCGCATCATAGCCGTCTGCTGCGAACTGATCAGGCGTCATGTTGTATTCGCTCTCGTACTTCTTTACGAAGTTCCGTGTCTTCTCGTCCGGTGCGTCTGCGGCAAACGGAGTGAGGAGCATGACTCCCTCTGTCAGCGCCAGGTTCTCAGTTCCTATCTTCTCAAGGATACCGTCCATGCCGTCAACTCCGAAGAAGATGACATCAAGGTCTATGCCGTCAGCCTGTGTAAGGACATATGCGCACTCCTGAGCGTAGAAAGGCATGAACAGCAGTTCCGCTCCGGAGTTCTTGATCGACTGAAGCTGCACTGAAAAGTCTGTGTTGGACTGATTGGTGAAAGCCTGTGTGTCGACAACTTCAAGTCCGATCTCTCCCGCTCTTGCGATGAATGCGTCGTGTACACCCACCGAATAGTCATTTGATCTGTCATAGAGGGTGGCGACCTTTGTGGCAAGATTGTTTTCCTTGATAAAGTCTGCTGAATATCTGCCCTGGTCAGGATCAAGGAAGCAGATGCGGAAGTTGTTGTCATACTGGGCAGCTTCCTTCTGTGATGCCGAAGGTGTCAGCGTGAGTATGCCGTCCTTCTGTGACTCTTCCGTAACGGCAACGCAGGCTCCGGAAGTGACTGCTCCGAGGGAGACCTGCATTCCGTCGTCCATCAGTTTTGAGTAAGCCCGGACCGCCTGCTGAGGGTCGGTCTGGTCGTCCTCATATCTGAGTATGATCTTATAGCCGTTGATTCCGCCTGCCGCATTTATCTCATCGGCAGCGATCTGCGCTCCGCGGCTGGCTGAAAGTCCGTATGTGGCGTAGTCACCGGTAAGAGGACCGGAACCTCCGATGAACAGGGTCTTTTCTCCCGCTTCTTCATTTCCGGATGAAGATCCGGACGAGCATCCTGCCATCATTCCCAGAAGCATCGCTCCCGCGAGCAGAAAACTTAAAAACTTTTTCATAATCATTCTCCTTTTTCTTCCATTTCTGGTTTATTGACAATTTGTTCTATATATTCCGTCCGGTTGTGACCGGCCGTGATATATCATAAATCATAACCACTGGTAAACCAGTGGTTTGCTCAGACCCTAGAAGGGATAAT
>CAZDOS010000026.1:0-24387 GCA_964507095.1 uncultured Oscillospiraceae bacterium
GATGCCGGCTCTTTCTTTTAAATATTCCTCCGGCAGCCAATGCTGCAGGGAGTTTTATATATTCCTCCAGTAGCCAATGCGTAGCATTCGCCGGTTTGCCCGAAGGGCAAATGCTGAGCTTCGTCATCGAAGCAAGGCGACGGTGGAGCGCTTGAGGAAGCAGACAGTTGAATATTCCTCCATAGCTCAGTCGGTAGAGCGCTTGACTGTTAATCAAGATGTCACTGGTTCGAGTCCAGTTGGGGGAGCCACAAGGCCATCGGCAATTCGCCGGTGGCTTTTTTTCGTCATAAATGAAAAGCGGAAGATCTCTCTTCCGCTTTTTCTATTCCGTTACTATTGTCAGATCAGGTTAATAGGCTGTCCATTGATCCATGCTGCGATATTATCGAATACGATAACAGCGCGTTTGATGAGCCGCTCCTTAGTGGCAAATCCTATGTGCGGAGTTGCGACCACGTTCTTCGCTGTGAGGAGAGGATGATCCTCAGCAAGAGGCGGTTCCTTTTCGAATACGTCCACGCCTGCACCGGCCAGCCTGCCTTCATTAAGTGCATCGGCAAGTGCCTTTGAGTCAACGACAGGGCCTCTGGATGTATTAATGAGGATCGCCGAAGGCTTGACCAGCTTGAGTTCATCTTCGCCGATGAGGCCCTTTGTCTCACTGGTGAGCGGAGTGTGCAGGGATATGATATCGCTCTCTCTGAGAAGCGTCTCCTTGTCAACAAATCTGATGATGTCAGATTCCTTTCTGGACCTGTTGAAGCCCAAGACCTTGCAGCCGAAGGCATCGGCTATCTTGGCAACACGCATTCCTATGGCTCCGGTGCCGATGATTCCGAAAGTCTTGCCCTCAAGCTCGTATCCGATCAGACCGTCTTTTGTTCCGCCTTTCCTGACAACATCGTTGCAGGCAATGACATTTCTGTAAAGATCGATGATCATGCCGAAAACAAGGTCTGCGACAGCAGCAGTGGAATAACCGGCGCAGTTTGACACGATAACTCCTTTTTCCCTGCAGGCATCCAGTGCGATGTGGTCGACTCCCGTGAATGCCACTGAAAGCATCTTGATGTTTTCACATCCGCGAATGACATCGGCATTGAGAGGAAGGTTTGATACTGCGATGATATCCGCATCCTTTCCGCGTTCGATCAGAGTCGGTGTATCTGTGACCTTTGTGTCGTAGTAAACTACTTCCACATCATCAGGCAGTGCCTTTGCAGCCATTTCCAGAAGCAGGTCCTTCTGAACGCCGAGAGGTTCGATTATGACAAGTTTCATATCCTTGCTCCTTTTCTTTTTCATTTTAGCAGCTTGATTTGGATAACGGTCCGATCCGTGGTCTGTCAGGATCGATCTTTATTCATACTCAATAAGTGCCCAGTCTATGATGGCCTGAGTCACGCCGTTTTCATTGTTGTTCTTGGCAGTGTATTTGTACTGTGCCTTAAGGTCTTCGTTTGCATTTTCCATGACAAATGCGAACTCGGCATTGTTCAGCAGAGGTATATCGTTGTAGTAGTCTCCAAAAACCATCGTTTCGCTTCTGTCGACTCCGAGATGCTTCTGCAGCCATCTGAGACCGATGCCCTTGTCAGCGGACAGATCCATGACATCAAGCCATATCCTTCCGGAGACCGTGACATTTGCCCTGTCGCCGAAGTGTTCCGCCAGAGGATCATATATGTCAGCCGTGATATCTTCACCCATGTAGTTTACCGATATCTTGAATACATCTTCGATGGATTTTAGATCGTCTACGGCAGTGCACTTCGTGTAGTGTCGGGACATCTTCCGAACGAATTCCTCGTTTTCGCTGTCAAGATACGATCCGCTCTTGGCGCAGACAAGGACGTTCATGTGCTTTTCTTTCATGAAATCAAGGATCTCATCGCTGAGCTTCTTGTCGAAGGTCCTGCACAGCAGATTCTCATCACCGTGATAGATATTTGCTCCGTTATCGGTGATGAAGTACATTTCATCCCTGTATTCAGGGAAGTACCGGTTGGCACCGTTGAGATCCCTTCCCGAAGCCGAAGCAAAGTAGATGCCGTTTTCGCGCATCTTCCGGAAGACTTCATGAAAATCGCTCGGAAGTTTCTTCTTGTCATCAAGAAGGGTGCCGTCAAGGTCGCTGGCGATTAATTTGATCATTGCAGACTCCTTTTATGTAAATTGTTTATTGTCTCTTTGCCTTTATGTCCGCAAGCATCTCCCTTGCGAAGACCACTGCACTGGAAAGCTGCTTCCTGTAGAGGATCAGGTATGCGGCCATGCCGGCTGCAGAGCACAGAAGCTTCAGAAGGAAGTTGCCGCTGAACAGGCAGCCTGATGCCACGATGGCAAACATAATGATTATTGCGATCGAGGTTCTGAGCGGACTGATCATGCTGACATACAGTTTCTGTCCGATTATTGTCCTGAAAAGGAACATCAGGAAATTAGCCCCTGCTAGTGCGATGCACACTCCGTAAATATTGAACCTTGGTGCCAGGTACAGACACAGCAGGATATTGCCGACAACGCTTATGGCTATTCCGATGGTGTCGAATATAGGTTTCTTGGCTATGGATATTCCGTACACCGTAGTCTCCTGTATGATCGAGAAGACCGGTACAAGCAGCATGATCGGGAATACCCGTATTCCGGAGGCGTATTCACCGCCGAGTATGAAGAATATGATATCTTCAAATGCGATTATGAGGCATAAAAACTCAACGATCAGGAAAGTCAGGTAATCGTGCACTGCCTTGATCTTTTCCTGTTCCGTCCTGTAGTTGGCATAGATGAAGGCCGACCAGAAGGTGGCAAAGCCTGCCTGTATGAGCGCAACGACATTGGACAGGAGACTGACCATGCTGAAGACCCCGGCCGGTCCGTTGCCGATGGTCTTTGCGATATACACCTTGCTGAACAGGCTGTTCAGGTAAAGCATGATCGCAGTCGGCGCAAGCGCAAGACCGTACGGAAGGGTATGTCTGTTTGCCTTGGAAAACAGGACCTTGGGAGAAAGAGATATCCTCCCCACGTTCGGGACGAGAAATGCCAGCGAGAAGGCTGCCATTCCGATTATCTCCCACATGACCAGGTTGCCGAAGGTGGCTCCGAAAGGTATGGCGACAAGATAGAACAGCTTGGAGAAGAACTGCATTGCAACGCTCTCCAGCGTATACAGCTTTATGTTGCCGTCCATACGGTAAAGTATGTTTATGAAACGTCCGATCATGGACATGAATGCGTTCAGGAACAGCAGTCCGAGATACACGTTGTTGAGCGGATCCGTGAAGAACAGACCGAGGATCTTCTGTGGAAACGTGAGCATGCATATGGCACAGGTCACTGCCAGCACCAGGCTGGCGATCCCGAAGCATGAAGAAAACAGCTTGTTCTTGTCGAGAGGTTCCGGAGGTTCGTTGAAGAACCTTATGAAGGACTGATCCAGACCGAGAATGCATATGTTCATGAAAAGGGTGGACGTGGATATGAAAATATCCACGGGGCCGTAAACTTCAGCGCTCACGAACCTGGCCACCAGAAGCAACGAAACTCCGTAAATCAGGAAGTTTATCCAGGTGGCTATGGAATACTTGAATATGCTTATCAGAAGGCTCTTGGCTGAAACGTTGCTCTTTTCCGACATATCAATCTCCGATATATTTCCTGACTCTGTCAAGGTACCGTTTCTGCTCTTCTTTGGATACTCTGGTGTTCTTGATGTGTCCGTAGATCCTTCCTGCCCACTCGGAAAGGGAACCGAACATGGTCAGCTTGGCCGGATCAAGGCGGATGGCATACATGAGATGCAGACCGATCAGCGAGAAGCACTTGAGCCAGCTGAAGCTCGGCTTGAAGTGGTCAAAAGGCTTTCTCATCTCGTTTTCCGGCTCTGTCAGTATCTTCTCCAGCACATCGGCCATCCTTATGTAACTTGGAACGTCAGTGAAATCGTAGTGGCTGAGCATAAGCTCTTCGTTTATAGGGAATTCAGGATCCTCATTCTTGAAGCATTCGAGGAATCCCTCATAATCATCTATATATCTGCAATCCTTGTATATGACAGGATCATATTCCCATTCGATAGGGTAAGGACGGAGGACATAGCAGCTCTTCCTGGCAAAATAGATCTCAGCGATAGAGGTGCTCATCCATGTGAACAGCAGATCGGCAGCGGTGATCCACTGCTTGACCGAATACTCGCTTATGAGATGAAAGTTAGGGAATCTGTTTGCCATGTCCAGCAGTATCGGACTGTTCCATTCGCTCGGATGGCGTCTGTACACGAATTCGATCTGCTTACCCTCTTCCGTCGAAAGGTAATCAGCTACCCATCCAAGGGTCGTGTTCATGGTCTTCTGGCTTGTGAGCTTGAACTGGTTGAAGCCGACTCCGGCAAGCCGGTTCAGCTCTGCCACCTCCCGCTCCGACATGTATGCGGTCGAGAAGCTTGAGATGTAAAGGACCATCTTCTTGTCAGGATCAAGGCCGAACTCCCTGCAGAGTTCATCCTTGCTCTTGTAATAGCCCTTGAACTGATCCCTCAGGAAGTCCATCTGTATAGGCCCGGTGATGGCGGTGTTTTCGATTGGGACGCCGTACTTCACGATACGGTCCCTTGCCTGTCTTCCCCAGCAGGTGTGCATGGCATACGAGGCGCTCTGGCCGCAGTTGAAGAAAGGGCTGTTCTCCTGCTCTTCGCTCAGCACCTGCTCCCAGTGGAGGTTGACGACCTTGTTGAGCCTTCCCACGTTGTTGTAGACAAAGCTGTTCATCGTCTTGTCGTCATACATGGCGCTGGCCACCAGGACTTTAGGTTTTCTCCAGGTGAAGTATTTGAGTTTTTTCATGTCGAGGAGCTGACGTATGTCAGCCGTGTATCCGCGCCTTTCCAGTTCGGCCTTGAGCAGTGAAATGCTCTCGTACTCTCTGGAGACATGTTCATACAGTATCAGAAAATCCAATCCCATTTTATCCCTTAAAAAGCATCTCGGTGAACAGCGGCAGACCCTTTACCACATCAAGGTGGAAACCGTCATAAAACTGATCTTCCGTAAAGATGTTAGTTTCGTTGTATTCATAATTCAGGACGGTAGTGTAAGGAGACACGTCGTCGATGAATTCGTTTATGTAAGGTCCTATGCCAAGTTCGTCAACGACAAGCTCCTTGAGAGAGTCGTCCATTGGCGGAAGGACAGTGATCAGCGTGATGCCCTTTTCACGGCACATCTTTGCAAGCTTGATATATCTGGCCACATCCCGTTCATCATATGTGTAGTTCCTGCAGACATCGTAGATGGTCCGGGCGTATTCCTCAAGATTCTTCCTGTACTTCCTCGGCGTTCCGTCCTCATTGTAATAGTCGGATTCTTCCCAGTGCCCTTCATCTCTCAAAGCGACATTCTTCTCTCCCCTTAGGAAATATGGTATCTCATTTAGCATTTCAAGGTTATAGTTGAAGTTGAGCATGTATGCAAGGGGGTTTGTGGCTATGGTCTGGATCTGGCTCATCCTGTCCTTGTAGTAGCTTTCATTGAGTGTATAGAAGCTCACTCCGAAGTACACGGTCTTGATATCAGGATTCTTTTCGATGGCATACTCGAGAAGATCCATGCTCTCGTTCAGGGAAGCTCCTCCAAAAGAAAGCTGGCTGACCTTTTCACCCACAAGTCCGTTGACGAGGTCCATGTCGAAATGGGCCATCCTGCTGTCACCGACGATGATCACATTGCCCGGGTCAGACAGGAATTCTCGCACTCTGACTATGGCACTGTCCTCCACATACTCGGAATGCTTGAGACCGAAATAGTTGTACGGCTCGAAAAACACGAACAATCCGAAGTATATGATGACAGGAAGCGCAATAAGCGCCAGTTTCCTGAAAAGTCTAGCCATCTAAAGCTCCAAATCCTTTAAAAATCTAGCAATCATTATAATCTATGGGGCTTTTTTTGTAAACATTGCCCATATTAATAGAATGTTAATTCTTTCTTCATACAAACAGGTTGTATTGTATTTAGACCCCGTTTACGATATAATTTACAAGATTATAGATAACTCAAAAGAGAGGTAAATATGGCTAAAAAAGTACTTGTAACCGGTGCAGACGGATTCATCGGCTCACACCTCACTCAGCAGCTTCTGAAGGAAGGATATGACGTCAGAGCGATGTGCCAGTACAATTCCTTCGGCACATGGGGCTGGATCGACACTTTCCCGAAGGAGGAGAAGGACAGCCTGAACATCTTCATGGGAGATGTCAGGGATCCTAATGGTGTAAGGGTAGCAATGAAGGGCGTGGATACCGTATTCCATCTCGCCGCATTGATAGCCATTCCTTATTCATATCATTCACCTGACGCATACGTGGACACCAATATCAAGGGAACGCTTAACGTCCTTCAGGCGGCCAGGGATCTGGGTACATCCAGAGTACTGGTGACTTCCACCAGTGAAGTGTACGGCACGGCACAGTATGTTCCGATAGACGAGAAGCATCCGTTCCAGGGACAGAGTCCGTATTCCGCAACCAAGATCGGCGCTGACAGGCTGGCCGAGAGTTTCTACAGGTCATTCGATCTGCCTGTGACCATCGTAAGGCCATTCAACACCTTTGGACCGAGACAGTCACGGAGAGCCGTCATCCCGACGATTATCACGCAGCTCCTCTCAGGCAAGGAAGAGATCAAACTGGGAAGCCTGACTCCTACAAGAGACTTCAACTACGTAAAGGACACGGCAAACGGATTCATCACGATATCCAAGTTTGACAATACCATCGGCAAGGAGATAAACATCGCCACCGAAAGGGAGATCTCGATCGGCGACCTTGCCAATGAGCTCATAAGACAGATAAATCCCAATGCAAAGATCGTGACCGACGAGGTCAGACTGCGCCCTGAGAAGAGCGAAGTGAACAGGCTGCTTGGAAGCGCCGCACTCCTCAGGAGTCTCACCGGATGGCACCCGAACTACACCTTCGAGGAAGGACTTGCAGAGACCATACGGTGGATCAGGGAGAATATGGACAGATACAAGCCGGACATCTACAACGTCTGATCACAGTCACGCCGGCCTTTTTGAAATTATGGATAAGCAGACGATAAAAAAGAGAATAGATTCACTGAAAGCCAGACCTGCATGCGTCATTGCAGCGGGTCTGGTCGTACTGCTTTTATTGTCCGCATTCGTTATATATCGCCTGAGAGTGATATACATGCCGGAATGGCTGAGTCAGCTGCAGGGCACACGGGTACTGTTTGTTTCGCTCAGCGTGCTCAGCGGCCTTTTCCTTCTTGTTTCTAAGATGAAAAGCGGAAAAGAGGCGCTGTCTCTCTCGTTCCTTCTTCTGATACTAGGAATACTCTGGACCTTTGCGACGCCTCCGAATCAGGTTCCTGACGAGCAGACACATTATCTGAGGCGGCACGCAATGGCTCAGGGACAGTGGGGCTTTGACCGGGATCATGTGTATCCCGATGATGTCAACAGCTTCATCCGCCATTTCCCGGAAGCGCACAATAACGGCTATCCGGCCAAGGTCGGCAACACGATGTACAACAGATTCCTGGAATACAGAGAGGCTGTAAAAAACTCCGAGAAGGCCGATAATACCGGCATAATCATATTCCAGGTCGTTCCATATATACCAGCTGCGGCAGGAGTGTTCATTGCAAGACTGGCCGGACTTGATGCGTTGGGCGCCTTCTACGGTGCCAGGCTCGGCAATGTCATCTTCTTTGTCGCATGTGCGTTCTTTGCGCTCAGGATGGCGGAAAAATACAGGATGTTGCTGTTCATGCTGATGGCCATGCCGCTGTCATCATTCGTGTGGGCATCCGCCAACAGCGATTCGTTCCTGTTTGCGCTCATGGCGCTCATGTTTGCGAGCGTTCTGGCTGAGGAATTTGATACGAAGCGTTTCGTGCTGTTCATAATCACGCTCGGCATACTTTCAACCTGCAAGATGAGTTACATAGTTTTCCTGCTGCTCCTTCTGTGCACTGACCGATCAAAATGGAATGTCGGCACGAAGAACAGGAAGATGAGCAGGCTCGTCGCCCTTGCGCTCGGCATTGCCGTGTTCCGGATAATGTACATGGGAATGGGAGCGTATGTCAGGACGTTCTCCAATTACGGTGCGATACCAAGGACCATTGAGGGAACGAACATGTCAGAACAGCTGATGTTCGTTCTTAAGAATCCTCTGAGATACCGGGCGGTGTTCTGGGATACGCTTAAGAACAATTCCTTCTTCCTGTTCTCGGGAGGTATCCTCGGATGGCTCGACGTCAAGCTTCTGTTCATCAACCTGGCCACACCTTTTGTCGCTCTGGCAGTGTGCTTTGACCAGGCACCGAAATATATCTGGGAATCTGGCAGGAAGACCGCCGTTTTCCTGGTCTGCAGCATCCTCACTTACGCAGTCGTAATGACAGGTCTGTATCTGTCCTGGACGCCTGTAAGTCTTCCGCAGATCATAGGTCTTCAGATGAGATACTTCATTCCCGCATTCATGGGCATGTTCATGGCCGTTTCAGTGTGGCTTTCAGGAAGAGTTAACAGGGAAAACGATCCAAACGACGCTTTCTGCGCAGGACTGATCTACGGCCTGAACATCATTGCGATCATGATGATGCTCAGGGTTTACTATATACCACTCATAAATGCTGTTGCCACAGCACCTTAATAAGAAACTGGGAGGAACGATATGCTTAACGGCATGCTAGCCATAACTGCCGTGACCATATTTGCTTTTGCGCTTCACAGGCTGACGGGACTGCGTCGGTCTGTGACTCCTTTTGTTTCCATAGCCATCCTCATAAACATTCCCATGTTCCTCGGCATGGTCGGCCGGCTCAACGCGGGGGTTTACGTCTCATACATTCTTTCGGCAGTCGCGTTTGCCGCCGCGCTCATCAGATCCCGCAAGGAACTGAAAACGGCCTTCAGAGACTTCTTCACCCCGGGAGTGATCCTGTTTCTTTTAGCCTCTGTCCTGATGTGCGTCTTCATGTACACCAGGAGACCGCTGATGACAGAGTGGGATGAATTCTCCTTCTGGGGCATAAGCCAGAAGCTGATCAAGATCCACGGCCGGCTGTATACCTACTACCGCTCAAGCATGATAGGCAAGTCCACGCCACCCACGCTTGCGGTGCTTTCGTATTTCTTCCAGATATTCAATCCGTCATTTGCGGAATGGGGAAGCTTTCTCGCATATGATGTTTCCTTCTTTGCGGCGTTCAGTGCGCTGACATCCGCATTTGAAAAGAAGGAATGGCATCTGTCTTTTGCAGTGTTCCTTTTCGGGTTCCTGACTCCGTATATGTTCGAGGTATACACAAGGATAGTATTCCTCGAGCCTGTGTACATGACGACATATGCCGATGTTCCTCTGGGAGTTTATTTCAGCGGTGTATTTGCCGTCTATTTCTTCAGCAGGAGAGAGGATTCAAGGGACATATGGCCGCTCATCCCTCTGCTGTCTTTCCTGACCCTCACCAAGGACATGGGCCTTGCGCTCTCCGCCATCATCGTTTTCATGGTGTTTTTTGACCTGGTGTTCGCAAGCAGGGATTTCTCGTTCCTCAAAGTCAGAAAACTGCCCGGAAAGATAGTTGCTGCGGCGGTGCTGTTCATCATCGTCATGGCTTCCTTCTTCTCATGGTCGTTCCATATGGCCAGAGTGATGGCAAGGGATCCGTTTGAACTGGGCGGCGAGACGAATTACAGCATGGTCCAGCTGGTCGTCGTAGGCATTCAGGAACTTCTAGGGATCATTTCACCGTCGGCAAAATTCATAGAGATAAGAAGAGAGATGGTGGATGCGCTCCTCCACTCCAAGATAAGCATGTTCGGAACCGGTGTCGTGGTCATCGGACTGATCACTTTCATATTCATCTGCGCGTTGATCGCCGCAGAGAAGAAAGTAAAGCTCAGGATCGCGGTCATGTACGTGACCTCGATGATCGGATTCATCGGATATTATGTGTTCCACCTGTTCATATATGTATACATATTCAAGGACAACGCCTACGGGCTGGTGAGCTACAACCGATATATATACCCGTATTACATGGGCTGGCTCTCGTTTGCCGTATTTGCCGTGTGTCTTGCGATAAAGAGACCGGCGAACAGGATAATGAAGGACCTCGCACAGCTTCTCGTGATAGGTTTCGCCTTCTGTTCCTTCGCTCTTTTCAGGTTCCTGGCAAGCCCAGAGAACCTCTTCATAGGCGTCGATGACAGATCGTTTGCCGTCCAGAAGTCTGTCCACAAAAAGACTGAAGCCATAAGGGACGCGCTCAGCGACGACAATGTGCTGTACATATATTCGGGAGGGGACAACTCGCAAAGATGGTTCATTTACACCTATGATCTGGCCGAGAACTACGTCGTTGAGGACTTCGGGGTAGATACCACCGGTCTGAACGAGGAAGAAGCCAGAGAAAAATACAGGAACAACATGTACGAAAGGTTCAGGCAGTATGGTGTCGACACAGTCATCATAGACAACTCGTCAACATTCTTCTGCGACACTTTCGGAGATCTGTTCGACGTGGACATGGGGCATATAGGGCTGGATACGGTTGCTGTCTATCACGTCGAGTATACGGATGACTGGTTCAGGTTCGTCCTGGTCAAGGAAGGTCAGGTGTCAAATGATTGATAGAATAAGAGACCTGAAATATATACACTTCCTTATTATCTCACTGGTATCCACGTTCGCGGTACTGTGCATCTCCGGCCTGGCAGCATATTCAGGCTATTCGGGAAGGATCAAAAGCGAGGCTATGATCACATACGATGTCGACCTTAACGAATGCGGATTCGAGAGCATGAAGCAGATCGAGGAAGGATGCTATGTCGCTACTGATTCCGACCCTCAGATCATAATAGATGTCGGCAGCAATGTCGAAGCGGTGGAGATATGCATGACCGCATATCTGGAGCCTGGCGAGATACTGCTGTATTATACGAACGATGCCGATGAAGGTTTCACCGGCAGCAAGATGCGGTGGGCGCACGGATGGAAAGAACCGGACAGCTATCTGTTCCGCATAGACGGCCGAGACAGCCGCATAGCGCGCCTCAGGATAGATCCGACAGTCTATGCCGGGAACAGGGTCAACATAGAGAAGATAAGAATAAATCCTGAGATGGGCCTTGATGATTTTCTTGTCTTTGACCATGTATTTCTGTTCAAGACGCTGCTGTACGGCGCACTGGCATCAGTCATTTTAAGGGAATTATTCAGAAAACACAGCTGAAAAGAATAAATGCAGAAGAAAGGAGAATAGCAGAAAATGATGAGTTTCACGGTCGTGGCCTTATTAGCTATATTGCTTTCTTTTGCCCTTTACAGGTTTTTTGGCATGAATCCTTCGAGCACTCCAGTGGTCTCGATCTCAATCATTTGCGACATAACCCTGGTGTTTGCGATGTTCGGCCGGCTGAGGCTGGGTTCCCTGATCGCACTCGGAGTCTGCCTGTTGGCATTCATTGCTTCACTGTTCATTAAAAAAGAAGATCGTCCGGCAAGATCGTTTTTCACCGCATCCATCGTGGGAATGCTTGTCTGCGCGTTTGTGATGGCATATATACTGCATTCAAGGATGCCGATGATAAACTGGTGGGACGAATTCTCCTTCTGGGGGATGAGCGCCAAGCTCGTCAAGGAAAGAGGCCGGCTGTATACATTCTACAGATCCAGTATGGTCGGAGCATCGACTCCGCCTGCGCTTCCGATCCTCACTTACATCTTCCATATTACATCCGCGTCATATGTGGAATGGCTCCAGTTCGCCGCATATGACTTCCTGATCCTGGCATGCATATGCAGCATTGCCGGTATTTACGATAAAAAAGAAGGTCACATGGGAGTGGTCGTGCTCGTTACCGGGTTCATGACTGTATTCATGTTCCGGGCAACGGGAAGAGTGTCATCCGTATCTCCGGCATATATAACTGCATACTCGGAGATACCTCTGGCAATGCTTTTTGCTCGGTCTGTCGCGACATGCATCTGCAATCAGGAACACGGACCCAAGGGGATACTGGCATCCGCACCGGTATTGTCGATGCTCGTCTTCACCAAGGATATGGGATTCGCTCTTGGATTGATCGCAGTCTTCATAGTTGCCTGCGAATTGCTGGCGACTAGGATCACTACCGGGCAAAACGGATACAGCAGACCTTTCGAGAAGATCATATATTCAGCTCTGCTTGCCATGGTCGTTGTCCGGTCATTCTTCTCATGGTCTTTCCATATGGCAAAGGTGATGGCAAGGGACCCGTTCGAGTTGGGCGGCGAGACCAATTACAGCATGGTGCAGCTGATGATGACCGGCGTCAGGGAATTGTTCGGGTTTGCCGACCCGTCTGACAAGTTCATTCGGATCAGAAATGAAATGTTCAATGCGCTCTTCCGCTACAGGATATCCCTCATCGGAAGCTGTGCTGTACTTATCGCCTTCATCAGCATTCTGTTCCTTCTGGCATATATCACCGCAGACAAAAGGAACAGGAAGAGCATAGCAAGTATATATACCACCAGCCTGATAGGCTTTGCAGCTTACTATGTATTCCACCTGTTTATATATGTATATATTTTTAAGGACAATGCGTACGGACTCGTAAGCTATGACAGGTATATGCAAATATACTTTGTCGGGTGGCTGATGATATCCGTTCTGTGCCTATCGCTTTCCTCCGCGTCAGAAGGTAGAAGGGGCCGGGCGGCCAGATGGATGAGTGTCGTTCTGCGGACATTCGTTACCCTCGTCTCGACATATTATCTGAGCTTTGACAACACTTTCCTGAAACGGGACAGGCTGGCCTTTTCCAACAGACTGAATGTCTCCGAAAAGTTAGAAAAGATAAGGGACGTGATAGGGGAAGATGATGTGATAGCCGTCTTCACCAACGATGACGGAGGAAAATGGTTCATCTATGCCTTTGAGCTTTCGGATCATTACGTCATTCCGGATTCAGGTCTGCTGGCGCCTTCGGAGGAAGAGCCTGCAGACAGGATAAAGGAGACTTTCGACAGGTACGGGGTTACGCACGTGCTTCTCGACAACTCCTCAAAGGAGCTCGAGGATCTGTACGGAGACCTGTTCGATACACAGATAGGACATATAGGTCTGGACGCAGTGGGCTACTACAGGGTGATCCGAGATGATGATGGTAACATACATATTGAGAGCGTAAAGGAGGTTCTGAGCCTTGCTGAGCAGAATTAGAAAGATCAGGGATGCCTCGCTCATTGCGCTGGTATGCGCCGTTATGCTGCTGCTTGCTCTCGGCCGGAGGACATTCTCATATGTCAGGGAAAAGAGCGCAAGGAGCTCCGGTGCGCTGGTGACCAGAGTTCTGACTGCAGATGACTTCGAGCTTGAAGGCATCAGCAAGGAGAAAGACGTGTATCTGACCGTCAATGACGATCCCAAGATGACATATGCGTTCGACGGGAACCTTTCAAGCGTCAGGATAGAAATGGACTACTCGCTGGAGCCCGGCGAGATCGTGATGTATTATACGAATCCCGGCGATGAGGGCTTTTCCCCGAGAAAGAGAGTATGGGCAAAGCCTGACGGCGAAAACGGATATGTGTTCTCACTGCCCATGCAGCAGGTCAGCCGGATAAGGATAGACCCTACGATGTATCCGGCCAACCGGCTGAGATTCGGGGACATTGAGATAAACCCTGAGACGGGGGCAGAAAAATTCTATTCCGTCAGTCCCGATCAGGTCTTCTATTTCCTCATCTATGCAGGCATGGCGAGCGCAGCGTTGAAATTTCTGTTGACGCTGACCGACAGGCAGACGGACAAGGAAAAAGGACCGGCGCAAGATTGAATATGCATGAAAGCATGTGATATGCTAAATATATAGAATTGAAAACGGAGGAGTTCAGATGTATACAGACGAATACAAAAGATGGCTGAGTGAAGTCAAGGAAGACTATCTGCTGAGCGAACTTGAAGAGATAAAGGGAAATGACGAAGCGATCAAGGAGAGATTCTTTCTGAATCTCGAATTCGGCACGGCCGGATTAAGGGGAGTGCTGGGAGCCGGCACGAACAGGATGAACGTATATACCGTTTCCAAGGCAACACAGGGCCTTTCCGCATTTCTGCTCGAGTCTTCGAAAGAACCGAGAGTCGCCATCTCATATGATTCAAGGAACAGATCGGAGGAATTCGCCAGAATATCCGCCAGCGTCCTGGCCGCAAACGGCATAAAGGTATTCATCTACAGGCACCTCAGCCCGGTCCCGATGCTCTCGTTTGCCACAAGGGAGTGCAAGGCGGATGCGGGCATCATGATAACGGCCAGCCACAATCCCGCAAAGTACAACGGATACAAGGTCTATGGACCGGACGGCTGCCAGATGACCAGCGAGAGCGCGGACAAAGTGCTTGCACAGATAAACGCCATCGATATATTTGACGGAGTAAAGAAGGGCGACTTCGATGAATTCATGAAGGCCGGTCTCATAAGCTGGGTACCGGATGAGATCATAAACAGCTACTATGAATGGTGTCTGGGTCAGATGATGAGAAAGGACATCTTCAAGAAGGAACCGATGAGGCTCGTCTACACCCCTCTCAACGGAACAGGCAATGTCCCTGTGCGACACATCCTTGCCAAAGCCGGCCTTGAGAACATCTCCGTGGTCAAGGAACAGGAGATGCCGGACGGAAACTTCCCCACATGTCCATATCCCAACCCTGAGATTAAGGAGGCAATGCAGCTTGGTCTGGACAAGGCGATAGAAGAGGATGCCGATGTTCTCATAGCGACCGACCCTGATGCGGACCGAGTTGGAATCCGGGTCAAGGAGGGCGACAGGCATATCATGCTCACCGGAAACCAGGTAGGCATCCTCCTTACCGACTACATAGCAAAGACCAGGAAGGAACTGGGCACCATGCCCGAGGACCCGGTCCTGGTAAAGTCCATAGTTTCCTCGTCCCTTGCTGACCGGGTCGCCGCATCTCACGGAGTCAGGACCATAAACGTCCTTACCGGTTTCAAGTATATCGGTGACACGATAAAGAAGCTCGAGGAGCGGGGAAAGAAGGAATCCTTCCTTCTGGGCTTTGAGGAAAGCTACGGATATCTCGTAGGCACAAGCGTAAGAGACAAGGATGCCGTAGTCGCCACGCTGATGATCTGTGAGATGACGGCATACTACAGGAGCATAGGCTCTTCCGTATACAGGGAGCTCCAGAGGATATATTCCGAATTCGGATATTATCTCAACAAAGTGGATTCCTACACATTTGAGGGACTGTCCGGCATGGACAGGATGAGGGATATAATGGACGGCATGAGAAACGATCCTCCTGCAGCGCTCGGCAGCCTCAAGGTCATCGCAAGAGATGATTTCAAGGCATTGGAGCATGTCGATGTTATCACCGGAGAGAAGACGCACATAGACCTTCCGAATGCCAACATACTCATTTATTATCTCGAAGGCGGCCACCAGGTCATTGTCAGACCTTCCGGAACAGAGCCTAAGATCAAGGTGTATTACTCCATCAAGGGAGTCGACGAGGCACGGACTCTGGCCGTAAAGGACGATATCGACACCACCGTAAAGAAAGCTCTGGCCTGACAGGGGAAAAAAGAGAAAACTGCTTAAAAAACAGCTTGCAATCCAATTCTGCCTGTGTTAATATATTTAGGCTAATTATTAGACAGAGGACGGAAACCCCTGTCGACAGAAAATGAGGTGAAATAATGAAAGACGGTATCCATCCGGTATACGAGGACGCTACCATTACATGTGCATGCGGAAACGTTATCCACACACGTTCAACAAGAAAGAACATCACTGTTGATGTTTGCTCAAAGTGCCATCCTTTCTATACAGGAAAGCAGAAGATGGTAGATTCCGGCGGTCGTGTAGACAGATTCAGGAAGAAGTTCGGAATCACAGAATAAGCATTCAAAAATACAAGGGCGGTTTACGACCGCCCTGTTTTGTGTATTCAGAAAACGGAGTCCCGGCATGGCAGAATATATAACGGTCGAAGGAACGGCCACCGGAACAGTGGTCGAGAAGAAAAGCGAATTCATTGGATATATAACTCATGTTGAGAGCGAACGGGAAGCGGATGCCTTTCTTGCCCGGATAAGGAAGAAGGATTACGATGCCCGACACCATTGCTATGCTTACATCCTGAAGAAGGACTCCATACAGAGGCAGTCAGACGACGGAGAACCGCAGAAGACGGCCGGCATGCCCATCCTGGAGGTGCTCAGGCACGCATCTCTCGAGGATGTGATCGTTGTAGTGACAAGGTATTTCGGCGGAACGCTCCTGGGGACGGGGGGACTGGTCAGGGCATATACCCGGGCTGCTCAGCGGGCAGTCGAAAATGCAAGTATTCTTCACTACAGATCCTGCCGAGACCTTACGATATCCATTGACTATACGCTTTACGACAGGCTGGTTAACCTTGTCCGGCTTTCCGGGGCAAAGATCATCAGCACGGACTTCACAGACAAGGTCCATGTCGTGATAAGGACGCTTGACGGGGAACAGGAACGGCTGGCCGAAAAGATATCGCGGCTTACAAAGGGAGTCCTGCCGCAGATCAGCGGGCGGCTTTTCGATACTTTCTGAGAAGGGAGATGCACAGATGAGCACAATCAGAGAGCAGATCATGGAGAATGAGAAGTTGTTTCTTTCTCCGTATGCGCAGTTTTCTCTCCTGTCAAAGGGGAGACGGATTCCTGAGAAGGAATGCGACCTGAGAACGCCTTACCAGAGAGACCGAGACAGGATCCTGCACTCAAAATCCTTCAGACGACTCAAGCGGAAGACGCAGGTGTTCATCGCACCTGAAGGCGATCACTACAGGACGAGGATGACGCATACGCTTGAAGTCACCCAGATCGCAAGGACGATCTCAAGAGCGCTGAAGCTCAATGAGGACCTGACCGAGGCTATCGGAATGGGACACGATCTCGGACACACTCCTTTCGGCCATGCGGGCGAAAGGGCACTTGCAGTACTGAATCCGAATGGTTTCACTCATTTTGAACAGGGAGTTAGAGTCGTCGAGCATCTTGAGAGGGATCTCAAGGGGCTCAATCTCACCTGGGAAGTGGTGGACGGGATCAGACATCATACCAGAGGAGAATGGCGGCACACCCTTGAGGGACAGGTCGTAAGATATGCGGACAGGATAGCGTATATAAACCACGATATCGAAGACGCCATTTCAGCCGGCATTTTGAAGGAAGCGGATCTCCCGCGGGACTGCACGGATTTCCTCGGACATTCCAAGAGCCGGAGGATCACCACGCTCATAGAATCACTGGTCAACAATTCCGGAGCATCCATCGCAATGGATGAACAAACACAGAAATACTTTGACAGGATGCATGATTACATGTACCGGACGGTATATGTGGATCCCGTGGCTAAAGCCGAGGAGTCCAAGGTTGGCAAACTTATAGAAGAACTGTATAAATATTACGGGAAAGACCCGTCAAGGATGCCGAAGATGTATCAGAGGATCGCAGAGGAAGAGGGAATCGACCAGGCGGTGACTGATTATATCCAGGGGATGAGCGACAATTTCGCGTCGTCGACGTTTGAGGACATATTCATTCCTAAGGCAGGAAAGTAAAATAACGATATTTTCTGACAGATTTGATTGCACTCAACGTTTTTATTCTTAGAAAACGATCGATTTGTGGTATAATTAAATAGTGGGGCAAAATCATGGAAGGAGGATACGGATATGGCGATACCTGCAGCATATATTCAGGAGCTTTCGCGGCGAAATGACATATATGATGTCGTTTCGACATCCGTTTCGCTCAAGAGAGCGGGCCGACTGTACAAGGGTCTTTGTCCGTTCCATTCCGAGAGGACCCCTTCATTCATGGTGTATCCCGACACGCAGAGCTTTTACTGCTTTGGCTGCGGCAAGGGCGGCGATGTCATCAAGTTCACCATGGAGATCAATAACCTGACGTACATCGAAGCCGTCAGGCTCCTTGCCGAGAGAAGCGGCATGCCTCTTCCCGATGAGGATGACGGACAGGCCAGACTGAAGTCCAGAATACTCGAGATGAACAAGCTGGCCGCAAGGTTCTTCTTTGACAACCTCAACAGCGAAAAGGGAAAGGATGCCAGGAAATATCTTCGCGAACGAATGCTCCGGGACAAGACAATAGTCAATTTCGGACTCGGCTATGCGCCCAATGAGTGGGATGCGCTGTACAGGTATCTCATAAGCAAGGGCTTCACTGAAGATGAGATAACTGCCGCATACCTGGCCAGAAGGAGCAGCAACGGCAGGGCATATGATATTTTCAGGAACAGGGTGATGTTCCCGATAATCGATCTCAGAGGCAATGTCATCGCTTTCGGAGGGAGAAGGCTTGCGGATTCGGACAACGGTCCGAAATATCTCAACAGCGGAGACACTCCGGTGTTCAAAAAGAGCAACGGGCTTTTTGCTCTCAATCTGGCAAAGAAATCCGGAAGCAGAAGGTTCATACTCTGCGAGGGATACATGGATGTCATCGCCATGCACCGGGCAGGCTTCAATTATGCCGTCGCCACTCTGGGCACGGCACTTACCCAGAATCAGGCAAAGCTTATCAGCGACTACGCCGATAAGGTCATCATCGCATATGATTCGGATGAAGCCGGACAGAAGGCAACGAAACGAGCGATGGAGATATTCTCCAGAGAGGATATCGGGATCCAGGTCCTTCGGATGGAAGGAGCCAAAGACCCTGATGAATATATAAAGAAGTTCGGAGCCGAAAGGTTCGAGATGCTTATCGAAGGTGCCAATACTGCTCTTGATTACAGCATCGCCAAGCTTAGAAAGAATTATGACATTTCAGATCCGACCCAGAGGGCGGAATATCTGAACAAGGCATGCGATGTGCTCGCCGGCATGAACGATACGATCCTTCAGGATGTTTACTGCTCAAGGCTTGCCGAAGAAACGGGCACGGACAAGGCGGCAATCAAGACACGGCTTGACAGGTCGATCAGGAGAGCCAGGAGACAGCAGGCCGGACAGAGACAGGCGGCAATCGACCGTGAGGGTATCGCGGGGACTATAAAAGTCGACTGGAAAAACAAGACAAACACCCTCAATAAGACATTCCTGCAGCAGCAGATCATCTGTGCCATGGTAAAGGAAAATCACTATTATGGCACAGTATCAGAGAAACTGAATGCAGACAGCTTCACTGACAGTGACATGAGGGAGGCTTACACCGCCTTCAGCGATCTGATCAGTCAGGGGATCAGCGTGGATTACTCCACACTGTCATACTATCTGTCAGACTCGGCTAGACAGACCCTCGCCATGGTGTTCGCAAGAAACGCCGACACTGTGATAGGGGAACGCGATGTCGATATGTACATAAACAATCTTCTTACAGCAAAGATGAGTCAGTCTGAAATTGGTGAAAAGTCACTGGATGAGCTTAAAGAGAGACTTGACCGGATGCGAGAGAAGAAAAAATAAACAGAGAGGTAAGCATGAGCACAAAGGAAAAGAAGAACGTCACACTTCCAGAACTAATCGAAATGGGCAAGAAGGCCCAGAACAAGCTGACAAGTGCGGAGATCGGCAGCTTTTTCGAGGATGCGAGCGTCGACCCGGACGGAGTAGACAAGATCTATGAAACGATAGAGGCCCGGGGCATAGAGATACTCGATACCGGCGAAGATGAGAGCGAGCTCCTTACGAAGGCAAACATCGAGCAGTTCGAAAAGACTCTTGCAAACGAAGGCGTTAACATCGATGACCCTGTAAAGGTCTACCTGAAGGAGATAGGGTCATTCCCTCTTCTTTCTGCCCGGGAAGAAATCGAACTGGCGGAAACGATACAGCAGGGCGAGAGCGCCAAAAAGGAACTCTACGATGCTTTCCTTCCGTACTTCAAGAACCTTACGTTGAATATCAATTCTGATATCAATGATAAGCTCAAGGAAAAGGAAGGCGGAGAGTCAAAGCTCCACATCACACTGGATATAGACGTCGAAACGCCGCTCAATGACTTCATAAAGTCCCTTGGACTGATGAAGGAATTCGATACCGACTGCAAGTCAGGCAGGATCAGGACCTTCTGCAGCAATCTGTTCAACAGCTATTCCAAGGCCGTTCATCAGAACATCGCGCTCTGGGAGAAGCAGATGCCGATACTCAAAGGTCAGATCGAGCCTGTAGATGTCAGCGATTACGGCAGCTACACTGAGATAGAAGACCTTATCCGGCCTGAACATATGGAGCTTTCATATGTTGCCAAGAAGGGCTTCGACGCAAAGAAGAAGCTCGCCGAAGCAAACCTCAGGCTTGTTGTATCCATTGCAAAGAGATACGTCGGCAGGGGAATGCTCTTCCTGGATCTGATACAGGAAGGCAACCTCGGACTCATAAAGGCAGTCGAAAAATTCGACTACACCAAGGGATTCAAGTTCTCGACATATGCCACATGGTGGATAAGACAGGCCATTACAAGAGCCATTGCTGATCAGGCAAGGACGATAAGGATCCCTGTCCACATGGTGGAGACCATCAACAAGGTGAAAAAGGTCCAGAGCCAGCTGCTCCACAAGAACGGACAGGATCCGTCCGTGGAAGAGCTTGCGGCCGAGCTTGACATGCCTGTAGACAAGGTCAGAGAGATACTCAAGGTAGCTCAGGAACCTATAAGCCTTGAAAGCCCTATAGGCGAGGAAGAGGACAGCCACCTCGGAGACTTTATACCTGATTATGATGCTCCTGTGCCTGAAGAGGCAGTTACCCACACTCTTCTTCATGAGCAGCTCAATGATGTGCTTGAGAGCCTGACAAGCCGTGAGGCCAAGGTCCTCAGGCTGAGGTTCGGTCTCGAAGACGGAAGACCGAGAACTCTCGAAGAGGTCGGAAAAGAGTTCAACGTGACCCGTGAAAGGATAAGGCAGATCGAAGCCAAGGCGCTCAGAAAGCTCCGCCACCCAAGCAGGAACAAGAAGTTGAGAGATTTTCTCGACTGATACACACAGACAACAAGGATAGATAATATGTTTATTACTCAGGAAACTGATTACGCAGTCAGGATAATATACTGCCTTCGGAATGCCGAAGGCAGAAAGGACGCAGGCTCCATCAGCGAAGAGATGGGAGTTTCATTGAGATTCTCGCTCAAGATACTCCACAAGCTGGTCAAGGCGGGGATAGTCAAGTCATATAAGGGCGCCAAAGGCGGCTATGAACTGGCCAGACCGGCCTCGCAGATCAACCTCAAACAGGCGATAGAGGCCATAGAGGGCACATACCGCATCGTTAAGTGTATCGATCCGGATTTTGTGTGCGAGTGGAAGAAAGTCCCGGGACTGTGCAGCTTCAGGAGAGAGTTTTCAAGAATTAGCCAGCAAGTAAATGAAGAACTGGAAATGGTGACATTCGACAAGCTCTGAGAGAAAACACCTATCAAATCCGAACAACAAAAAGGCTCTGCCGTCATTGCGACGGCAGAGCTTTGAATTTACTGTATGTGTTGGATCAATCCTGAATGATCCTGTATGCAGGAGCCTTTACGCCGGCAGCGCCGAAGCCTTCTGTAACATTCTTGACAAGGTCAAAATATACATTCCAGTAATTTGCGTTATCGGTCCATGCGCGGACTATGAAATCCATGCTCTGCGCAGTACCGCCCGAGAGCCTTGCAAACGGTGCGTGTGCATCGTCTGTGAGGATTCGCTCATCCTTTGCAATAGCTGCCTTGAGAATATCCTCAATAGCCTTCGGATCTTCGCTCTTTGCACATGAGAACACCAGATCTACCCTTCTGAGAGCCTCCGCTGAGTAGTTGGTAACATTCGAATTCATGAGCGAGCCGTTCGGAACTGTGATGACCTTGTTGTCGAGAGTCGTGATGACGGTGTAGAACATCGAGATCTCTTTGACGACGCCGGTAACTCCGGCTGCTTCAACAAAGTCTCCGGCCTTGAAAGGCTTGAATATCATGAGCATGATTCCGCCTGCAAGGTTTGAAAGGGAACCCTGCATCGCCATGCCTACAGCAAGTCCGCAGGAAGCAAGTACGGCGATTATGCTCGTCATAGGAACTCCAAGCAGGGATATGATGGATATCATGAGCAGTATGTAAAGCCCGATCCTGATAAAACTGGTGAGGAAGGTCTTGAGAGTCGGGTCAAACTTCTCAGACAGCTTGCCGCTCTCAAAAAGTGCGACGATCTTTCCGATGACCCATTTGCCTACAATGTACACCAGAAGTGCATAAAGCAGTTTTGTCACCACTGCGGTCAGCGTGGTGCCAAGCAGTGCAATGTTGAACATGGTAATATATCTCCTTTATTCTTTTCCATTTTCGGTCGATTCGACCTGTTTTATTGTCTTAAGGATAGCATATTGCTGCCCGTTTTTCAATTTTTACGGAGCATGTATGGTGCATTTTTGCTATGCATGACAAATTATTGTTTTCCTATGTATCCATGATTGACATATTGAAATCCAAGCAGTATAATCTTAAACTGCACAATAATGGATTAGTATTCCATAAACTGGTTTTTGACCTTAAAAATTGTCAAAAACATAGAATATTGGACACAAATTTCTGTTATTTGCACAATTGTCAGTGGCAATTCTCTGCCGGACATTTTTGCGAATAGTAATTCTGTATCCGCATTAATGCAGGGCAGATACAAATAGACTTTTTGTAAGGATCTGTCGCATGGCCTGGAAGAAGTAATTCTGTTCTTCCTTTCTTTGCAGGAGCCGTTGCCTTTGTATTAATCAATGAGACTTTTATGAAGGAGATTAACACTTAATGGTGAAAATGAAACCCACCATGCTCGGTACCACGGAGCGTATGAACTTTGCCAAGATCAATGAAGTTCTTGACATGCCGAACCTCATCGAGGTCCAGAAGTCTTCATACAAATGGTTTATCGAAGAGGGTATCAAGGAAGTATTTAGGGATACCGGCGCCATCGAGGACCATACGGGCACACTCGCGCTCGAATTCGTGGATTATCACATGGAAGAGCAGACCAAGTACTCCGTCAAGGAGTGCAAGATCCGTGACGTCACCTATGCTGCACCTCTCAAGGTAACCATCCGACTCCTCAACAAGGAGACAGGTGAGATCAAGCAGCAGGAAAAGTTCATGGGCGATTTCCCGAAGATGACCGAATCCGGAACGTTTATCATTAACGGAGCCGAGAGAGTCGTCGTTTCACAGCTTGTCCGTTCACCTGGAGCTTACTTCAAGCTCGACCGCGACAAGACAGGTAAGGAGCTTTATTCCGGCACAGTCATGCCTAACAGAGGAGCATGGCTCGAGTATGAGACAGACATCAATGACCGGTTCTATGTCCGTATAGACAAGAACAGAAAGCTGCCTGTCACCACGTTCCTGCGTGCGCTGGGACTTTCATCCGACCGGCAGATCAGAGAGCTGTTCGGCGAAGAGATGCTCATAGAGGCAACACTGCTCAAGGATACTACCACAAACAGAGAAGAAGGACTCCTTGAGACTTACAGAAAACTGAGACCGGGCGAACCTCCGACGGTCGAGAATTCAGAGCAGCATCTGAGAAATCTGTTCTTCGATCCGAGAAGATACGATCTTTCCAGATTCGGCAGATACAAGTTCAACAAGAAGCTGTCCCTCGCTGACAGGATAGTCGGAAAGATCGCTGCTGACAACGTCGTTTCCGAGCTTACCGGAGAGATCCTCCTCGAGAAAGGTCAGGAGATCAGTGAGGAAATGGCAGAACTGTTCGAAGAGCAGGGAGTCAACAGCGTATATGTTGAAGTAGAGGACAACCGGGAGAACAAGATCACAGTCAAGGTCCTTTCAAACGGAATGGTCGATTCCAAGAAGCTCACGGGACTTGATCTTACTGAGGAAGGCATCAATGAGAAGGTATCCTTCAAGGTGCTCCAGCAGCTTATCGAAGAGGCTGACGGCGACAAGGATGCGCTCAGAGAACTCATGATCTCCAACAGGGAGATACTCATCCCTAAGAACATCACTCTGGACGACATATTCGCATCAGTCAACTATGTCACATGCCTCAGCCACGGCGTCGGCGATTTTGATGACATAGACCACCTCGGAAACAGACGTATCCGTTCCGTAGGCGAGCTTCTCCAGGCACAGTTCCGCACGGGAATCGTCCGCATGGAGAGAACCATCCGCGAGAGGATGGACACTCAGGACAGAGACACAGTTACCCCTGAGAGCCTTATAAACATCAAGCCTCTCGTCGCCATCATAAAGGAGTTCTTCGGTTCATCACAGCTTTCACAGTTCATGGACCAGACCAACCCTCTGGCCGAGCTGACGCACAAGAGACGTCTTTCAGCTCTCGGCCCTGGC
>CAZDOS010000027.1:0-23950 GCA_964507095.1 uncultured Oscillospiraceae bacterium
TATGATCAGAGAAGAATTGGCAAGAGATATAGTTGAATTTATTGGAGAGGTCTCGGGACTGTCAAATGAAGCTGTAGGCTTTATGGTAGACAAGATGGCCAGGAAGCTGAAGAGCGTGCGGGAGTGCGACCGCATTGAGGAGAGGGTCACTGAGCTGGCCGCCCTGAGAGATGATACTGCGAACTGGAAGAAGAGAGATGAGATCATATATAAGCTGAAGCTGGTGAGAGAGATAAACAGGGAGGTCGCACAGATAGGCGTTACTGTCTATGATCTCAGCTGGATCTGTACCCTTGCGCTTGACATTTTTGACAACAGAAAAGAAAGGATCAGGTTTGATCCGGACCGGCTCATTGAGGCTGTAGTTACTACTCTTTCTGAAACAGAGAGAAGGCTTCTCTTAATGAAGTATAAGGAAGGAATGATGTACAGGGAGATGTGCAGCAGGATGGGCATGGGATACGGAGATGTGTACCTATGCATCGACGATTCTCTCAGAAAGCTCAGGAAGAATGAGGTCATCGCCAGATTTGAACTGCCTATAGAAGAGAAGGATGACAGGAAGGATATCGTCTTGGACAATGAGAAAGACCTTAACAGCATAAGGTCACTGTATCTGCCTCAGGAAGTCGTTGATACCCTCAAGAAGAACGGAGTTGAGAAGGTGACGGATCTATATGAAATGACGCTCGAAAAGGTCTCAAAGATACCTGGCATAGGCAACAGAGGAGCAGCCATGATCAGTACTGCGCTCAACATTCACCCTTATGGGAAAGGAATCAGTTAGCTTATTGGCAAAAGGAGGAGGCTGTGAAGAAAAGAACTTCACAGCCTCCACTTAATTATCCAATCAATAGATGTTACTCTGAAAATGCGTTGCTCATTGCGGTTATCGATGAGAAAAGACCGTCGGAGACCCGGTCAATAAACTTGGAGTCGAGAGATGACTCATCGATCATCCATTTCCCGTTAGTCTGATACATAGAAAGGGTGATTGTGGACTCATAGCTCTTTTCTTCAAGTGCAGCGAGTTTTTCCGTAAAGGATGATTCTAAGTATGCATTCATCTCTTCTTCACTTGCACCGCTGAAGGCCATGCTCAGCCGCGTGGAAATATACTCTCTGAACCATTCAATCACTGCTTCTCCTATGGGAAAGGCAGTGATATTGACTTTTACAGTGGCATTTTCACCATCGACTGTTTCTTCGATGACATCATAATCAAAGCCGAATATCTTCTCATCCAGCTGCTTGGTGACACTGTCCGGTAGATCGGAATCGTTCATCAAGTTGCCACCCTGGGAAATCCAATCACTGACATCGCCGGCGAAAACGCTTGATATTGTCTCGGTGTCTTTATTCTTGATGCCTTTAAAGAATGTATCGGCTGCATCTGAAGGAGTCTGCTTCTTGCATGCCACCAGTATAAGCACGGAAACAATGACCAACAACCAAATTTTGATAGTTCTTTTCATTTATTTATCCTTTCATGACTACATGATTACATCAACTAATATCGGACAGGAAACCGCTACTTCTCGTCTGTGCCGACCAGGTTCTGTACCCACACGCCTTTCTTAACAAGGTAGAGGCCAAGGATAGCCTTTGGAATGTCTGAGCCCTGGACAATGAGGAATATCCAGAGTACCGGCAGCCGTGTGAATCTTGACAGGCAGAAAGCCACAGGGAGGTTCACAAGGCATGAGTAAACGCTGTCAAAGAAGAAGGTGATGACAGTCTTGCCGCCGCTTCTCAGTGTTGAGTAAGCCGCATTGTATACGGCACCTACAGGCATGTAGACGGCATTGATCTTCAGAAGGTTCTGAGCAAGCAGTCTGACTTCCTCGCTGGTGTTATACAGCTTAGGGAACAATGGCGCAAAGGCGAACATCACTATGCCCATGCAGGCCGATGCCAGTACTGAGAAAACGACCAGCTTCCAGTTGGTATCCTTTGCTTCTTCGGTCTTGTTCGCGCCAAGCAGCTGACCTACCATTACCGATATGGCCATGCCCATGGCCATGTTTGTGATCATGAAGACTGATTGGACCGTATGGGTGATATTGATGGCAGCAACTGCGTTAAGACCTCTTGTCGAGTAGCTCTGCGCTATCGCCGCAATGGCAAAGGACCAGAGGACTTCGTTGACGACCAGAGGAGCCCCCTTTACCGCAACGTCTCTGACCAGAGTTCCCGGTACCTTCATGTTGGAGAAGAATCCGTCATAGAAGTGGAACTTCTCTCTGTTCATCCTTGTGCCTATAAAGAGGATGAAGAACTCTACATATCTTGAGATGACCGTTGCGATTGCAGCGCCGGCGATGCCAAGCTTCGGAGCTCCGAAATGACCGAAGATGAGAGTGTAGTTGCCGACAAAATTGACAAGGACGGCTGAAACACTGGCGACCATCGGAAGGAAGGTCTCTCCGCCCTCTCTTGCCGTGGAGCTGATGGCTGACATCTGAGCGAATATCGGCATGCCTATGAGCATTATCAGCATGTATGTCCTGGCGTATCCCATCGTAAGCGCTATGTCTTCAGTCGTGTTAGCGGCTGAGTTCATGTACAGCTTTATGAGCGGGTTGCCGAACAGAAGAAGTATGAGTACTCCCAGGCCTGATGTTATCAGTCCGACGTATACCTTGAGATGGTAACATCTGCTGACGCCCAGCTTGTCATTCTTTCCGTAGTACTGTGCGCCGAAGATTCCTATCGCGCCCGTTGCCCCGAATACAGCCAGATTGAAGATCATCATTATCTGGTTGGATATGGAGGCTGCGCTCATCGGAAGTGTGCCGACCTGTCCCACCATTATGTTGTCGAGCATATTGACGAAGGTCGTGATGCCGTTCTGTATCATTACCGGTATGATCAGCTTGAAGACGGATGCGTAGAACCGTCTGTCGCCGAACCACCGGCTCCTGTGTTTTGCTTTGGTTTCCATGTTCACTCTCCTGAATACATCTTTCCAATTATATCTGCCACGGCATTCAAAAGCAACCTTGAACCATCAGCCGGCGGAGTTGTAAATACATACGGATAATGCTATTATTCAAATTGAACAATATTTAATTTCGTTTACAATAAAAGCATAACATGTTGATATTATCTGAATGGAGGGAATCAAGGACATGAAGAAGATATTTGCAGTACTCATATGCATGCTCATCCTGTTCCTGGCCGCATGTACCGGAGGCGGAAGCGGCAATTCGGGAGACGGACCTGAGCGGAGTTCGACAAAGTACCCGGGCTTTAAGAGCCAGGACGACGTAAAGACCTTCCTTGACGGAGAGTGGGAGCAGATACCTGCCTTCTACGGCTTTGAATTTGAGGCCGAGAGAAAACTGTTCTTCGAAAAGGATTCCAGCTCCTTTACATTCACTGACATGGATGACGGCACAGTTGCCCAGGGCGCTTTCGGTATTTCAAAACTCGGGGGGAACTGGAATTCATGCGACAGCATCACGCTGATAACCGAGAATTTCTCTTCGGGTAATTCAGTGAAGGAAGAGCTGTACAATGCAAACGGAGGAGAGACCTTCCAACTATTTGCCGGGCAGGTCGAGGACAAGGACGTGCTGCTTCTGAGAGAAATAGGCGGCGAGACACGGCTCGGTTATCTTGCCTTCGGAAGCACAAACAGTTCCACTGAGCAGTTCTTCATATTTGAAAGGACTCCGGAGGAACGGGTTGGTGATAGTCCATGGATGCCTATAAGCCGGGGATTCTATGCGTTCTTCTGGAAATCCGACACGGGCGAGTGCTATCTCCAGCCGGTACTGTATGAATGCTTCAGTGAGCCATACGGTGACGCGACCGTTGAACTGGTAAGATATGCTCCTGTCGACGGAGAGGGCTGCTACAAAGCTGTGAGGTTCAATGTTAATATAGGCGAAGACCTTTACGAATTTGATATCCCAGACGCCGAATCCGGAAAGTACGTTCCAAGACTTGTATGGGTAGAGACAGACCGGCGGGGCTACGTGAGAGTCCTTAAGCAGCTTGAATACTTCGGAGACGGAAAGTATGTTGCGGTCTCCGGCGGCGGAAGTGATTTTAGAGATCCGTCCAAGTTTGGCGGGTACGATCGGATGTATCTGGGAAAATGGGAAGTCGCTGACGAGGATGCCACATATATCGAGATCAAGGAAGCAAGCCCTCAGGTGGGCGGCTACAGCATTGAGCTTTCGTTCTTCAGGCGTGGATCAGGTTCCGGTTACGCAAACCTTGAGGGAGATGACCTTAGCCTCAACCAGTGTGAGTTGAACGGAAAGATGATCTACGGAACGATCAATAGGACCGGCAATAAGCTCATATTCAAGGTAACACATTCAGAGGATCTGAACATCAGAGCAGGAGACGAATATGTTTACCAGAGAGCTGCCGTAGGCTGATCAAATAACAGTAACATACTGAAAAGGCATGGCTTTACCATGCCTTTTTATAGTGAGCAGAAACGGCTCACCAATTATCCCTTAACCTGTTGAGAGATGACAAACCGATATATATAATTATATCTAAAGATAGATTTAAAGAACAAACTGTATTAATTGGAGAAGAATCATTATGGCAAAGGACAGGAAACTGGATTATTCATCACTGAGAGATGATCTGATGGATTACTATGGAACTGCCATGACAGGCGGATTTCCAATGGCATCTATGGATGTGGCAAAAGCCGAAAGAGCTTCTGAGAGCGAACTTGAAACCATGGCCAGAAGGAACGGTTTCGATCTGGGCAGATATACCGTTTCTGAGGATGACGAATAACTACTGAAATTGCAGAGATATTGAGGTAACGCATGAGATTCTTTCATTTGGCCGATCTCCACTTCGGCAAATCGGTATACGGCCTGCCCATGCTGGATGACCAGAGATATTGGGTGGACCGCTTTTTGGACATATGCGGTTCCGACAGGCCGGACGCAGTAGTGATCGCAGGCGATGTATATGACCGTGCGAATCCGAGCGGTGATGCTGTCGAACTTCTTGACCGTATGCTCACGGGACTGTCAGAGATGGACATACCCGTGATGATGATCGCAGGAAATCATGACAGCGGTCAGAGACTGGCCTTTGCCAGGTCACTGCTGTCAAAACAGAAACTGCATATTGCAGGCGAAGTCAAGAAGGACATAGAGAAGGTGACACTGGACGATCCCGACGGGAACGGACCGGTCACTTTCTGGCTGCTACCGTATTTCTTCACTGAACAGATCGAGAAGCTACTGGACGATGAAGACATCCAAAACTACGACAAGGCTTTGAGAAAACTGCTCAGTCTGCAGGATATCGACACAGGACGGAGGAATGTCATGGTGTCCCATCAGAACGTCACTGCCTTCGGCAAGGAGATCGAAAGAGGAGGTTCCGAATCCATGGTAGGAGGCGTGGGCCAGATCGATTACTCTGCCTATGACCGGTTCGACTATGTGGCTCTGGGGCACATTCACTCCTCATACCATGTGGGAAGGAAAGAGGTCAGGTACGCGGGCACGCCTCTGTGCTATCACATGGAAGAGACGAGACAGAAGGACAAGGGCGTGCTCGAAGTCACGATGAACAAAAAGGGAGAAGAAGTCTCGGTAAGGTCCATCCCCATAGAGCCGCTTCACAGGATGAGATATATGGTCGGCACCGTGGATGAGATATATGACACGGTGCTGAAGGACAAAGGCAGTAATGAATATATCGGGATCAACATCACCGACCGGAGGATCACTCCGGAGATGAACAGCTTTCTCAGGAGTACTCTGGAAGCAAGGGGAGATCTGCTGCTTGAACTTACATCATCATTCAGGAGCCACTCCGCTTCCGGAACTTCGATAGATAAGGATACGGTGGAGAACACGCCGATAGAGGACCTGTTCAGCCGGCTGTATACCGAACAGATGGGTGACAACCCTCCTTCTGATGATGAGTATCGGCTGATGCGATTTATCGGTGAGATAACAAGGAACAGAGACACTCATCTCGACGTGAGCGAAAAAGATATAGACAGTGTAATTGAAAAGGCAAAGGGCATGGGAGGTGAAGACAGATGAGACCTATCACGCTTGAAATGACCGCATTTGGTTCATACGGTGAGAAGACGACAGTCGACTTCACGCCGTTTGACGGAGAGCTGTTCCTCATAACGGGAGATACCGGCGCCGGCAAGACGACCATATTCGATGCCATTGTCTTCGCACTGTACGGGGATTCAAGCGGCTCCGAGAGGACGCCCGCAAAGATGCATTCCGACTACGTCGACAGATCCATAGACACCGTCGTAAACCTTGCTTTCGAACAGAACTCTTCCGTTTACAGCGTTGAAAGAAAGATCCACTTCAAGAAGAAAAGAGGGAGCGTCGAGTATGCTGACCCGAGTCTCGAAGCAGTTCTGACATATCCCGACAACAGGGTCATAAACGGATCGACAAGGGTGACGGAGAGGATCACTGATATTCTGGGACTTAACAAGGATCAGTTCAGACAGATCATCATGCTTGCTCAGGGAGAATTCCGGCAGTTCCTCAAGTCAGACAGCAGAAAGAAGGGAGATATACTCGGGAAGCTGTTTGACAGCTCTCCATATACCTATTACCGGAAGCTGATCAGCGAAGCAGCAAAGAAGCTCAGCAATGAGAGAGCCGTCTCCACAGCAAATATAAGGAGCTTCATGGAGCAGACCTTCATCATCCCGGATGACGGTAACGAGTGGATACGGGAAGACCCGGAGCTCATAGGAAAGCTCGAAGAGCTGATCGGGAAAGAAAGAGAGTGGAAGACCCGGCTCAAGGATGAAAATACGAAGATCCTGAAAGAGCAGAGTGCCATCGATACAAAGCTTGGTGCCGCCGAGGCCGTTAACAGAGATCTGGATGAATATCGGGCCAAAAAAGAGCACCTGGACGAACTCTCCGTGCAGAAAGACGAGATCGACCGGCTGAAAAACAGGACGGACGAAGTCAGGAAGGTACAAAGGCTCATCATGCCCAGGATCCTGCAGTTCGAGTCAGACAGCAGACGGCAGACGGATCTGGAGGACAATATAGCTGCCCTTTTGCTCGATCTGAGATTTTTCGAAGAGGAAAGAGAAAAGGCTAAAAAACGGTCCGAAGGGGATGTTGAACTAAGCAAGAAGCAGGACGGCATAACCGCCCGGATAACACAGCTTGAAGGTACGCTGCCGGACTATGTGAAAGCCGAACAGCTGCGAACCAGGATCGATTCGACAGATAAACAGTTGAAAAATGATACCGATTCTCTCAAAAGAGAGGAGGAGGAACTGGAAGATCTGGAAAACGGTGTGAGTGACCTTCGAAAAGAAGAGGAAGAGCTTAAGGGCGCATATGATGACAGGACTCTTTGGGACGGACGCAGGACGGCTGCAAAGAACAAGCTGGATGAAGTGACGGGAGAAAACGGGCTTGAGGAGAGGACCGCACGGACACTCAAGCAGGTAGAGACTTTCATCAACGCCAAGAGGACTCTCAAGATAGCCGGTGATGATGCCGCAGAAGCCAAGGGCACATATGACGAGATATATGCCAGATATATCGAAGGTCAGGCAAGTGTGCTCGGTGACGGACTTATCCGGGAGATCGAGAAGAACGGCACAGGAGTATGTCCGGTATGCGGAACGGTCCACGGCAAGGAACGGATAGTCCATATAAGGCATGCGGACCGGTACTATCCGACCAAGGAACAGATGGAAGAGACCAGGGAGAAGTTTGATGAGGCTGAGAAAGCGAGGCAGACCGCATTCAGCGCCTTTAAGGTCGCTGACCGGAAACTGGCAAGCGATGAAAACGAAGTGATCCTCGCCATTGAAAGACTGTTCGGTGAGAAAACAGAGTGGGACGAAGCCGGAACTTCGAGATATGTCCGGGAAAAGAAGAAAGAAGTCGAAGCTGAGCTTGAGAACAGCAAGGCTGAGCTTAAGCAGGCCAATGAAAGAGTAGCAAGACTTGATAAAGTCCGAGAACTCATAAAGAAGGCGACCGGGGAAATAGCCGAGAAGATGACCAGGATCGGCCAGCTGTCTACATCAAAGGCAAACGGGATCAAACAGCTTGGTGAGCTAAATGATGAATTGAAGGAATTGGCCGATAAGCTTCAGTTCGAATCCGAAGATAAGGTCAGGGAAAAGATCAACGATCTCTCAGACGCCAAGGAGAACATCATACAGGTCCTGGCGAAGCATAAGCTGGATCTTGAGAATGCCAACAGCAACTACGATAAGACAAAAGGCTCCTATGATTCAGAAAACGAGAAACTCCCGGGCGTAAGGAAGAAGGCAACGGACTCAAAGATCCTGCTTGACGGTGTCCTTGGTAAAAACGGTTATCCGTCCATGGAAGCTGCCAAAGCAGTCATCGCAGAGCTCGACGATGTCGAAAGCTGGATATCAGCACAGGAAGAAAGGATCACCCGGTACGACAACGATGTCCTTAACACCGGCAACAGAGTCAGGGAACTGGCTGAGATCACAAAGGACAAGGAAAAGATAGATCTTGACCGGTTGAGGACAGAGAGTGACGAAGTGCAGGCACGGCTGGAAGAGAATAGCAAGCTGAATTCACATGTCGACGGTCTTATCAGAAATCACACGACAGTACTGACCGGAGTCAGCACTGAAAGGGAAAAACTGCGGAAGAGCGAACCGGTACACAAGATGCTTTCAAGGCTTTCTGACATGGCAACCGGCTCCAACAGTGATATCGGAAAGCTGTCATTTGACAGATATGTGATGGGAGCTACCTTCCGAGAGATAATCGAAAGAGCAAACCAGAGGCTCGATGTGATGACGGGAGGTCAGTACGAACTGATCCATAAGGTCGGAGCATCCAGAGCCAATTCAGTGGCCGGTTTCGAGACTGATGTTATGGATCACAACACGGGAGAGAGGAGAGATTCCTCTTCACTGTCGGGAGGAGAGACCTTCATAGTATCTCTTGCTTTGGCCTTGGGCCTTTCAGATGTGGTCATGAGCCATGCCGGAGGACGGTCGATGGAGGCTCTGTTCATTGACGAAGGCTTCGGTTCTCTCGATGATGTCAGGCTGGACAGGGCTGTCGAGGTACTCAAATCACTTTCAGAGGGCGGACACCGACTGGTCGGCATCATCTCCCATGTAGGCCGTCTGGAGGAGAGCATCCCTCAGAAGCTCATAGTCTCGAGCGGACGAAACGGAAGCAGCATCAGAGTCGAAGGCGTCAAGAACTGATCCAGGACATGTCGCTTTCAGAGTGACCAAATGAAGATTTAAATGTAGTATAATACCTCTGTAAACTGGATTACGGAGGTATTTACTTATGATAGGAGCAATTATCGGCGATACAGCAGGCTCAATTTATGAGTTCCATAACATCAGGACCAAGGATTTCGTTCCGTTTGAGGGAGGCGTGACTCCTACAGACGACAGCATGATGACATTGGCGGTAGCAGCAGCCCTTCTGAAGTGTAAGGAAGATTACAGTGATCTTTCAGAAAAGGCTATTGAGTACATGCAGCGGCTTGGAGAGGAGTATCCTTTTGCGGGCTACGGCGGCATGTTCAGCATCTGGCTTGAGAGCAAGGATCCCAGACCGTATAACAGCTTCGGCAACGGTGCGGCCATGAGAGTCAGTCCATGCCGGTGGGCTGCAACATCACTGGAGCAGGCCAAGGAGCTATCTAAGAAGGTCACAGAGGTGACCCATAACCACCCTGAGGGAATAAAGGGTGCTGAAGCGACTACGGTTGCAACTTATATGGCTCTCCACGGCAGCAGCATGGAAGAGATCAGGGACGTCATATGCAGAGATTATTATAAGATAGACTTTACTCTCGATGAGATCAGGCCAATTTACAAATTCAATGAGTCATGCCAGGGAACAGTTCCCCAGGCACTGGAAGCTTTCTTCGAATCCGCAGATTTTGAAGATGCACTCAAGAATGCCATTTCCATCGGTGGCGACAGCGACACGGTGCGGGCGATCACCTGTGCAATTGCCGGAGCATACTACGGAGTTCCAAAGAAGTACAGAGAGCTTGTATACACAGCGATGGACGATCTCATGATAGCGATCCTTGAGAAGTTCGAGGCTAAGTACGGCAAGAAAGACCTTCGGGAATAAAGCATAAAAAGAACAATAAAACTTAATATATCGGCACCATATACATAGACACACAGATCCGATTGAGTTGACACGATACCTTCCTTCAGTATCAATATCTAAACTGAAGGAAGGAGAATATATATGGAGAAAAGAAAAAGAGATGCAGGGACAGTGCAGAAAGTGATTTGCACGATCCTTGCATCTTTTCTGTTTATGGCGGTCTTTCCGGCAGGTAAAGCCCACGCTTCCTCTACCAGCCGGACGCCGTCAGAGTATTGGTACAACGGAAGTGTGAACAAGCAGCCGGATAATACCTTCACTTACCGGGACGGATCCACTCACGGCAAGGTGTTCACTTCAAAGCCCAGAGACTCCAGGATCGAAGCTACCGAAAGCTTTGGACGGGGAGTGACAGAGATAAGATTCAAGACGAATGCAAGCAGCATACTGAACAAGAACAGTCTGAAGACGGATGAGATAGAATACTTCGCTTCTCAGACATCGACCATAGAAGAAAATGCGCGGGCACGGGGAGCCGGAGGAGCAGCAATAATGAGCGATGCACAGGCACTTGGCCTTTCCGGCAGTGACCTGTGGAGAGACTACTACGCCAGAGCATTCGGCTTTTCAGGCTATCGGGAGATGCAGCAGGCTATCAACGAGGCCTTTTATACCAGAAATCTGTGGCATCTGAGGACTGACGGAGTGACCAGCTGGTGTCTTGACCCGTATACCCTCATAGGTCCCACAACTACTGTGGACGGTTCGAGCATACTGGGTACCCGGCAGTGGGAATACGTCGTGTCCCTCATAGCAGGAGCCGCACAGAACCTGGGCGCTGACACTGATGAAGGAATATATCAGGCAGCTCAGTGTCTCATTTGGGAAGTTAAAGGCGGCGTGGTCGACTACTTTACCCTGCAGCACACAGGGAACACGGGACTGTATAACGGAATGATAACAGGCAACGGACTGTCAGCTCAGTATGAGCGGATAAAGCGGGAAGTGGCCAAGGCAAGGACGATGCCTTCCTTTCTTTCAAATCCTCTTGAGTACAGGAAACGGGGAGGAGCGAAGACATATTTCTATCCCGCTTCTTGGAATACAGATCATTTTGAGATCGCTGACAGTCTCATACTTACTGACCATAACGGTCTTGTTGACAGATGGCAGTGGACTGACAGGGGAGGCTTTCACTTTGAAGTCCTTGACTCCTCACACCTTAAGGTCACGGCAGAGGAGTATTCAAACGGACTTACATACACTGCATTTGCGAAGACCGCAGATAAAGGCTACAGCCGGGCTGCGACCTTTACAGACGGCACAGGTCAGGCACAGGTGAGCCTGCGGTCATCATATGATCCGTTTATCGGATATATGGATATAAGGATGGATAGAGGGACCACAGTCACCCTGAAAAGAGACAGTGAAGACTTATTTCCGCTTTCCGGAGATGTCCACGGCACCATAGTGACCATCGAAGGACCGGGTTATGACGGCACACAGGAATATGATTCCAATGACCTGCCTCTGCTAAACGCACCGGGCAGATATGTCATCAGGGAGATACATGCTCCGCGGTTCTCTGACCCATATATAGGGTACGTCAATTCAAAAGGCGAGGGCATCATAGATATCAGTTCGGAGACTTCATCCGGATGGTATACCTACTCGGCTTCCGACATCACTGACACAAGGCAGAAGCTGGTGATCGAGGTGCAGAAAAAAGACAGTGAGAGGACAAGGGAGCTTCTCAAGGAAGAAGACATGCGTGATGTCTATACAGATTATGAAGTGACAACAGACCTCTCCGGCGTTTTCGATGTATATGCATACAAGGACATAAGGCTTGCAGACGGAAGCATCAAGTGGACCAAGGATCAATTGGTCACTACGATACAAACTGATTCCACAGGCTTTGGTGTGAGCGAAAAAATAGACCTGGGTGTCTACTATGTAAAGGAGAGAAGAGCGCCTTTCGGATACTATAACCCTGACGGCACGCATGACCGGGCGGGCTACAACGAATACTGCCGGATAGTGGATGAGACCTACAGAGGAGAAGATATCGATTGCTTTTCCGTTCATCTGGACTTTGAGAACAGAAGACAGAAGTTGAAGATTCAGATCGACAAGAAGGATGCCGAGGATCCTCAGGTAAATATCGGACTTGAGACCACTTTCGAGGTCTGGACACGGGAAGACATCAAAACACCGGACGGATCCGTGATCCTCATACCCAAGGACACTCTTGTGCAGACACTGCGATCGGATGAAACAGGTTATGCTGTTTCCTGTGAGCTCGATGTCGGTCTGTACAGAGTAAAAGAGGTGGATGCTCCTTCAGGTAATATCGGAGAAAAAACTGAGCACGGTTATCTCGTAAACAACTGCGACACCATATATTCCGGCGCTGTATACACAGATGAGCAGAACGTAGACGTGTTCATCACCGGTGAAGACGGAAGTGCCAATTCAAACAAGGCATATCCGATAGATTCCGACAGGGCACTGTTCGTTGCCCTGCAGGACAAAAGGCAGAAGGGTGTGATACTCCTTCAGAAGTCCGACAATATGAGGACCTATCTGAATCACGGCCCGCTGTATGAGGAATATATCGACTGTCCTGTATGCCACAGTAATTTTCTTTCCTGTGAACATACGACAGACGAGTATCTGGATGCGCTGGAAGATTACCATATGCATGACGAAAGTGCACTGAAAAGGACAGTGAAGGATCCTGTGACCGGTCGGTCCTGGCCTAACAGAGAGCTTTCAAAGGAAGAGTATCTCCTTACATTTGAAGCTCAAAGAGCGAATGACATCCTGGACTCGTTCTATGAAGGCAGAGACATGAGGCTCATAGCTCCCGTCCCCCAGGGAGACGCATCCTTCATAGGAAGCGTATTCAATATCTATGCCGAGGAGGACATCGTTCTACGGGACGGTACGGTCAAATACAGGAAAGGTGACCTGGTCGATACCGTTACTTCTGTTTCTAAGGGCAGCAAAGCCGAGTACTCCGCCATGGAGGATAAATACGGAGTGATCGCACCGTCTTACAGCCTTGTGACCGGCGAAGACGGACAGTGCTATTCAAGGGAACTCGACATAGGTAAGTACAGAGTCATTGAAACAACACCGAGTGAAGGCTATCAGTTTCGTAACTGGAAGAGTTCATCAGACGGATACGTGATGGATGTCAGGTATACAGGTGACATTAACGAGCAGTCACACGTCATTTATAAGCGGTATCCCAACGACGTTATCCTTGGCCATCTGGCAATTAAGAAGCTGCTTGCCCACGAGCTGGACAACAGGCTTTTCAATGACCGGAAAACGGGAGAGAATCCTGATTATAACCCGGAGCTGGTGACAGATATACCTGTAAAGGATGTTTACTTTGCAGTATATCTGCAAAGCAGGGAGACCGACGAAAACATCAGTAAAACAAGGCTTCCGGACGAATTCTTCATGGCATCCGCACTGGACAGGACCGCTGAAACACGGGTGATAAAGGACGGCGAGGGAGAGATAGTGGACGGTTATCATTACGGCTCATATTTCTGGGCTGATCACCGGGGAAAGCCGACTGATGTGCCGATCAATCCTACTCTGGACGTACCTTTTGACCATGAGAAGACCAATGCTGCACTTAAAAGTCTATATCTCATTTTAAAGACGAATGACAAAGGAATGCGGAGCACCTATGACACTGCGTCGGTCGTATACGTAAATCTGCCTCTCATAGGCAGGCGGGATGACATTGACATATCATCAGGCAAACTGCCGGGTGAAATGGGAGTGGTGCCGTATTCATTGCCTCTTCCGTACGGCAGCTACCGTGTGGTCGAACTGACCAGCCCCGAAGGCTATCAGGAGGACGACGGATATGTTAACGGAGACGCCGTATCGGATGTGGAGTTTTACTTCACGATAGGAGATGAGCGGAAAACCGCTGACGGCAATCCTTATCTGGCCTCCGCCTCCAATGTGCATTCATTTACAGTAAAGAACAGTGAGATACGGCAGAGACTCTGTGTCTACAAGGTCGACAATGAAATGTATGTCAGAGAAAACGAATCAAAGGGCGGCGAGGGCTTGTATGAGCTTGTACCTACCAATGGAGTTATAAGAGAAGCCAATGTCCTCTTTAAACTGTGGTGCTGGAACTCAGGCCATGACTCCACCATGAAGGAAGGTGACCCCGGTACTGGAAACGGCAATTGGGGCCAGACTTACAGAAGAGAGGATATAGGCAATAGTGAACTGGGATACTGGTACACATATACTGCCTATGACCCGGACACCTTTGAAAAGACAGTCATAGATACCTTCGCAACAGATTCTGAAGGCTGCTTCGAGCTTCCTTCAAAGCTGGTTTACGGTGACTACACTCTCATAGAGCTCAATGCTCCGTATGGCTACTGGCTGCCGGATCCTGACAACTCGGATGTTCAAAACGTTATAAAGAATGAGGACGGCAGGCGGCAGAGCTGGATAGGATATACCGATGAGAACGGTGTATTTAAATATACGAAGGACTCCTTCGGCAATGACTACAGCGCCAAGGAGAACATGACCGATTTCACGGTAGAAAACTCGGATACTGACATAGTGGTGACCATAGATGTCAAAAATGAGGCACAGAAAGCATATGTGGTCCTTGAAAAGAGAGGCCTCATGTTTACCGGAGCTGAGGAAGTCAAAAACGGAGAATATACCGAGAAGCATCCTGTTTTCGAGGAAAAGGGTCTGGAAGGGGCCGAGTATACGCTGTATGCTGCCGAGGACATCGTGACAGGAGGGTACTTAAGGCACACCAAGGGTGAAGAAGTTGCTGCTTTCACTACCGATTCCAGAGGAATAGGAGTATCAGTACCTGTTCATCTGGGCAAATACATACTGAAAGAAACTAAGGCACCTTTCGGATTCCTGCTGGATGAAAATGAATATGAGCTGGAATTCGAGTACCTTGGCCAGGAGGTGAGGATATATCCCGTCCGGCAGGAGAAATATGATATTAGGCAGGAGGTCGAGTTCAGAATACTCAAGGAAGAGGAAGATGTTGACGGCTCCTTCAAGCCTTCTGCTGACGGTGTAGGCTTCGGGCTATATGCAGGCGAAGATCTTAAAAATACAGACGGCAATACAGTGATAAATAAAGGTGACCTGGTCGAAGTCATAGAAATCAGTAACGGAGAGGGAAAGTCGAAGCTTTCACTGCCGACCGGCAGCTATTATCTCAAGGAACTCTGGACCAATGAAGGAATGCGGATGGACACCAAGGAATACCCGGTCAGGTTCAGCTACACTGCCTGCGGCAATGCCTATGACAGTGATGATGAGTATCTCAGTGACCGGCAGGTAACAGGAGCCGGAAAGGGAGAGACAGTTATAGAGATAAGCCCTAACGGCGGAGCTGCCATCAGAAACTACAGAAAGAGAGCAGATATCGAACTGTTCAAATCTCTTGAAAACGCAGCTGCAGTCACCGCCAAAACAGAAGATAGCGACGTCAATACAGGTGTTGCAGAGAAGGTGACGAATACGGATTCTGCACATATGCTCAAAGGAGTGACCTTCACTCTTTACGATGCTAGTGGAGAAAAGATCACAGAGCTTGTGACTAACAGCTACGGGCATGCTTTTTATCCGGGAGGACTTACAACGGGCAGGTATTCCCTTGTTGAGACAGATATCGGAGACAACCCGTATGTCAGATATGATGAAAGCGACCCGGTCAGGATCGATTTTGAAGTGACACGGGACATATATAACAAGATCCTTGCCTTCAACATAACAAACAAAGAGAAGGACGGACTGCTCCTTACAAAAAGAGATGTATCAACCGGAGCACTGATCCCGGGATGTAAAGTTGAGATCAGGAATGAGGCGGGTGAAACGGTCATTGAAGGCACTACCGATAACGACGGTGAGATATGGTTCAGCCTCGAACCGGGAAAATATACATACAGGGAATCTCAGGCTCCAGCAGGCTATCTCATAGACGAAAGTGAGTATCCGTTTGAGATAACACAGGGAGGCGGTATAGTCAGGGCAGTGATGACTGACCGCAGAGCCCCTGAACGGGACAGAGGTCCTGTATACGGCAGGATAAGGCTGTCTTTCGGAAAGAGAAATGCTCAGTTTGGCGGAGACCTGTCCAAAGGCTATGACGAAGATAGCGAGTACAGCCGGAATGGCAGAAGCAGCTCAGTCCCTTTGTTTGCCGCAGTATCAGCTGCATTGATCTTCTCTATGGTACTTATCACCATGTACAGGCACAGAAAAAACATGAAAGGAGGAACGCCGGATGAAAGTAAGAAAATCTAAAGCTGTAATGCTTGCCTTAGTATTGAGTATACTGCCGATGCTTGCATCCTGCCGGTCAGACAGGTCATCGATCAAAAAAGAGTTCTATTACGATTCTACCGACCCGAAACGAGAAGGCTCGTTCCCTGAAACAGTGGAATATCAGGGCAAAAGATATGTGATCACAGATGTAGTGGACCTTTCTGTTACGGATGAGAGAAAGGTGCTCGAAAAGACTGTTGAGAGTGATGCAGACAGTCTTGAAGAATTCCCGGAAAGGCTGCCTGTTACAGTCGACGGCAAGGTGCTCTATGCAAAATTGGGAGAAGTCAGCGACATACAGCATGATGTTCCCGTCACCAGGCATCTCCGATACGAGGAAAGCTTTCGTGACTGTTTTACGTCTCCTTCCGGTGTGCCGGAGTACGCTGATGTAAATGTCCGGCTCCCCGGAGGTGATACGGCCGTGATAAAAGCCATGCTTGAATCTGTGACCCAGGAAAGTGAGTATACCTGGAGAGATACTGACAGTGCGTATGCCGTCTGGGAAGGCACCGGGGATGCAGATGCGTTCGTCCTTGACGGAACCGACCTTAAGGTACCGTATAACGCTGATTCACCGACATGGCCGGGATACGAAACCCGGATCATAAACAGTCTCGGACTGTCTTCGTCCTTTTACAGAGTAAGCGGAGGAAGGTGGACCGGTCCGGAGAGCCAGGATACGGACGGAAAGCTTGTAAGGACAGCCGAATATCCGGTGCAGATATACGCAGCCGATTTCCTGCGGACCTATTCTGCAGACTATGAGACGATAGCTCCGATCAAAGGGACTGCTCATTACTGGATAGAAAAGGACCGGGCAGAGAAAAGAGGTCTTGAAATGAAGGATGATCCGGATAACGCTCTCAGACTAAAGGATGTATATTCGATAAAGGCCGTTGTGAGATACAGACTGGTCAAAGAAGAACAGTGATCTGTAAAACAGGGTGATATATATGACCTCCTGATCAGGATGATGACTTCATCCTCTTCAGGAGGTCTGTTCTATTCAGCTTATATATTATTCTTTATCATCCGGACTATTCATGCCTTAGCAATCTGAACCTGTGCAGGCTCTCATCTTTTTCCTCTGAATGATAGTCCTGCTTCAGGATAAGAGAGAATCTGTAGAACATCCGTATGGACACCATGCAGCAGATAAAATCTGCTATCGGGGTCGCCGCAACTACTCCGTACAATGGAGAAACGTTTTTTAGCAGCTGCATAAGGGGCATATCGAAGATACCCTTCCTCATGATGGCTAATACGAAGCTCTTTGTGCCCTGACCTACGGCCTGAAAGAAAGATATGAAGGAGTACCGGCACGCCGAGAAAGGCCCGCCAAGACACAGTATCCTAAGAAAGCGCATGCCGTAGACAAGTGAAGCGCCCTCTGACTGTATGAAAAGACCGATGAGCTGTCTTGCCAGGAGGAGATTGGCCATAGTGCACAGCATTGCAAGCGATACACTTATGGTCACGCTGAGTTTTACCGTGTCGGCGGTTCGTTTGGTGTTTCCTGCGGCATAGTTATACGCTATGAGCGGCAGCACGCCCTGTGTCATTCCTCTGACTATGCAGTGGGCGAGCATGTTGACCTTCTTTGCAACGCCCACACCGGCCTGCCGGGCTGTACCGTTGAGTGCGATCAGATTGTCCAGCATCCGATAGGATACATTTTCCAGTAACGTCATCATGCAGGCAGGAAGCCCTACCGAAAATATCCTCTGTGCGATTGAAGGATCCAGCACTCCTTCGCATATCCTGAATCTTAGTGCGGACCTCTTTCTCCTTATATATATAACTGCAAAAAAGAATAGTGTTGCCGCGAGATTTGATACGGCAGTGGCTATACCTGCTCCCAGTACTTCATTACCCTCAGGGAGAAGTACGAACATGAACAGAGGATCGAGCCGGATATTCATAATACCTCCGGCCATTATGCCTACGCTGGCGATGGCACTGTTGCCTTCGCTCCTTATCAGGTGTGCGAAAAGACCGTTGAGACTGGTGCCAAGTCCTCCTATGACGACGGTGACCATGAGGTAGCCCATCGAAGCCGCATGAACGGCAGGATCCTTGCCGCCCAGCAGATCCAGAAAGATGTCCCTGAATACGAAGGCTGACAGGGAATAAAGCAATGTGGTGATGACACAGCACCACAGAGCGAATGCGGAGGCGTAGCCGGCTCTGGCAGGCATCTTCCTGCCCAGTGACCTTGACACTTCAGTAGAGCCTCCAACTCCGAAAAGATTGGATATGGCAGACAGAAACATGAATGCAGGCATGCAGACCGTAACTGCGGAGATCTTTACATCACTGCCTGTTAGGCCGATAAAGAAAGTGTCCCGCATGTTATATACTACGAGTATGATCTGACCGAATACCGTCGGTACGGCCAGTTTTATTATCGCAGTGAGGACAGGCGTCCTCTCGAAAAGCTCCAGTTTGTCTGTCTTTGTCATCAGTATGCTCCAAATAAATAATATATCCTTTACGCTGTTGTATATGGAATACAGATATGATATACTGGTAAAACAAAAAATCAAATTATATATTTTTAGATACATATAAATGCGACTTATACTAGGCAAGGAGGAACGTATAATGCTGGACATTAAGCTTTCAACACTGTTGAGCGTCAGTGAGACCGGGAATTACACCAAGACTGCAAAGGAACTGTCGATGACCCAGCCTGCAGTCAGCCAGCACATCAGTCAGCTTGAAAAGGAACTGGGAGTAAAGCTGTTTGTAAGGAATAAAGGCGGCTTTGTTCCGACTCCGGAAGGAGAGATAGCGATCAAATATGCCAGGAGGATGCGAGCTCTTTATGAGAAGATGATGCTGGAGCTTGCAAGCGGAGAGCAGCATCTGACAAAGCTCAGGGTGGGTATCACCCACACTGCCGAGAGCAGCATAATCACCAGAGTTCTCGCACGGTACGGCATGAGAAACAATAAGGTGAGCATAACTGTCATAACTGACACCATAAAGAACCTTTATGATATGATCAAGAACTATGAGCTCGACATGGCCATAGTGGAAGGAAAGCTGTCGGACCCGAATCTCAATTACCTTATGCTGGACACAGACTATCTTGTATGCGTCATGTCAAATGACAGTCCGCTTTCAAAGAACAGCATGGTAACTTTGGAGCAGATAAAGAAGGAAAAGATGATATTGCGTCTCCCTTCCTCTGCAACGAGACAGCTTTTTGAAGCAACTCTCAGAAGCGTCAACGAGAATATAGATGACTTCAACATCCTTCTCGAAGTCGACAACATAGCCACCATTGCAGACCTTGTCAGAAGGGACATGGGCATCTCCATCCTTCCGAAGTCCGCATGCCGGAGCGACATAAGGAACAACAGGCTCAAGGCTCTGCCCATAGAAAACCTGTCCATGCTCCGTGAGACCAATATCATCTACACCAAGGACTTCGGCCATGTCGAAGCTCTTCAGGATATCGTGAACATTTATCATGAGACGCAGAAGAGATACGCAGGAACATATTGATAACTGATCCTGTTACTTTACACGTTCCGTATATATTGAAATAGTTAATAAATATAGGGTAAAATAAAAGCCGGCCATGTTATTGTGGCGGTAATATTCACATAATTCGATCAGGAAAGAAACAAAAGATGGAATCAAAGAAAAAGGTAGCAAGCTTTAAGGATGTCATACTGTTTGAGCTGGTGAACCGGTTCATACTTGCTATCCTGCTGTTCATAGGTCAGACCAAGGTCACCGAAAGGGCACAGCTGCATAATCTCAGGGAGAGGCTTGACATACTTACGGCCACTTTCACCAAGAGCTATACCGAGACTCAGGAGCTGACAGATATCTATGATGCCGGAATGCAGGCAAAGGCAGACAGCCTCGTCCTGTACCTGGATCATACGGGCGGCTTTGCTCCCGGGCAGTTAAGGGAGATCAGGCAGCTGTATGATGTCGATGAGATAATCATCGGCGAGGGCAGCCTCATGGAGATGGATGAGGCGGGCTACCTGTATTATACGCGGACCATGGCCGACGGCACCAAGATAACTCTCAAAAAGAGCGACAGGGAACTGAAGGCTCTGCTGAACAACATATACACGCAGAACAGGGTGCTCAACGGCATCGTAGAGCTCGATGATCTGTTCTTTATCGTCACTACCAGTTCAGGCGAAATAGTATACTATCCGGATCCCCGGTTCATAGGAGAGAACATATCCGCCCTGGGAATAACGCTGGACGATCTTTCATACGACAACGCCAAATGGCTCAAGATCGATAAGAGCAGATACTATACGTCGAGCATAAGGAACGGTCCGCTGAACATCACCATTTCCTGCGGCATCGATTCGGCTCACATGACGAAAAACAGCCACATCCGGGTGGGTATACTCTACCGGATGATCATAATAGTGTACACTATCCTTGTTGCATACACCTATTTCAGCAAGCAGGAATCTCTGCTCAGGAAAGAGGAGATAAGAAAGGACCGGGAATTCAACGGCGTAAAGGAAGATATAGCCAGATTCAGATTGGGAGAGAGAGGCGGATTCAGCCTTCTTACCAGAAAGATGATAACGTTCTCATTCATCGGTATGGTGCTGGTATTCGGAGTGTCCTATTATGTGCAGACTCTTTTTGCCATCTCGCTGAACAATCTCGACATTGACAATGAGCAGAGAGAGATCATAACAAAGCTCGATGAGGCAGAAAATAGCGTTACCAAGCTCGTTGACAATTACAATGACAGATATCTGAACGAAGCCAACATAATCTCATATATGCTCTCAAGGCATCCCGAGATGAGGGAGAAGGCGTATCTTTCGAGTCTTTCAAAGATCTTTGATCTGGAATACATAATGCTGTTCGACAAGGACGGTGTCGAGACACTGTCAGACTCACCGATCTTCGGCTTCGTGATCTCCGATGATCCCACGAGCCAGTCCTACGCTTTCAATGTCCTTAAGCACGGCATACCGTACGTGATCCAGGAGCCGATGGAGGATGACCTCACCGGTACCTACCATCAGTTCATAGGAGTCCCTCTGACCGATACGCAGGGAGAATATGACGGATTCATGCAGATCGCCGTTGCACCTGAGAAACTCAGGGAGGTAGTGGCAGAGGCGGATCTCAATAACGTGCTCAACGGAGCGCTGCTCGGAAGCAATGACTATATCATCGCGATAAACAAGAACACGCTGAAGGTCGATTACTCCAATTTCGGAAAGATCGCCGGGAAGCCTGCCGTGGAAGCTGGCTTCAAGGAGAACCAGATAAAGAACGGGTATTACGGCCATCTTGCGATCGATGGAGTAAGGCTCTACGGAGACAGCTTCGAATACAAGGATCATCTTATCTACGTAGTCGAAAGGGCCACCAATACGTTCTCCGGCAGGATGACGATGACCCTATTCACTCTTATCGTCACTATGGCTAATTTCATAGGGTTCTCGATATTCATCCATTCCCGCGAAGTGCTTCCGGTATACAGATCCGATAACGATCCGTACGTTGAGGTCACCATGGCCAACGGCGTCAGAAAGAGGACCCCGAGCATAATGTTCAGGATACTCAGGAGCAGAACGTCCTGGCAGGATAAGTCACGGGAAGAAAAGACCGGGTACGTATTGAATATCGTCATAAGCCTGATCGCCATCTCGCTGCTGTTCGCATACATATTCAGGGATACTCTGTACACGCAGGATACGATCTTCGGTTTCATGCTGAGCGAAAAGTGGGACAGAGGCTTGAACGTTTTCGCACTGACAGAGGTAATGGTATTCGTGGCTCTGTATTCACTGGCGATGAATGTCTTCAACAAGATAATGAATACGGTGATAGCCTATTCGACACCCAGATACGAGACCATCTTCAGGCTCCTGATGAGTTTTGTCCACTATATCGGCATCATGCTCGTCATATTCCGAAGCCTGTACATTTTCGGATTTGACACCGCAAGCCTTCTGGCCAGCGCGGGGCTCATGACCCTCATCATCGGTCTCGGATCGAGAGACCTCATAACGGATATCCTTGCGGGACTGTTCATAATCTTCGAGCGTGAGTATCAGGTCGGAGACATCATAGAGGTCAACGGGTGGAAGGGAAGAGTCATAGAGATAGGACTCCGCACCACAAAGCTCATAAACCAGGGCCTGGACATAAAGAGCATAAACAACCACTTCATGACGGGCGTAGTCAACAAGACAAGGAACAACTCGTATGTCGACATCATCCTCTCAGTAGGAAACGAATACAAGGTCGAGGACATCGAGCGGATGCTTGCAAAGGAACTGCCTAAGATCACTGAAAAGAGTCCGTACATCATAAGCGGACCTTCCAACGGCGGCATGGATACCCTTGACAGGACAATGAAGTTCTCAATCAGGACCGAGTGCTCCGAAGAGCATAAGTTCGAGGTAAGGACAACGGTCAACAGAGAGCTCAAGAAGATCTTCGAGGACTATGACGTAAAGCTTAGCTGAACATAATACATTGACGGCAGGGAGCATTCTCTGCCGTTTTTTGTTGAATAAGTGTCAGCTGTGAAATATAATCTAATTAGATAAAGGTTATAACAAGCAGTGATCAGGAGACTAAAAATGGGAGACAATCATGTCGATGTCCTCGGCAGGAGGGTGGATTACATCTCCTTCGGCAGGGGGAAAAGAGCTCTTGTCATGATCCCGGGACGGGGAGAAGGACTGAAGTCAGTAAAGGGAACACGGCTGCCTACATCCTTTGCCTTCAGACAGTTTTCAAAGGATTTCACGGTATACATGTTCGGCAGGAGCGATGATATTCCCCAAGGCTCCACCACGAGAGACATGGCGGAGGAATTGTATCTCGCCATGAAGGCTTCAGGCATAGATAAGGCGGATATCCTCGGGGTGTCCCAGGGGGGAATGATAGCCCAGTGGCTTGCTGTCGACCATCCTGAAACAGTCGGCAGGCTTATCCTTCGGGTAACCAGCGCCAGGCTGACAGAAGAATACATACCGACGCTGGAAAACTGGATTAAAATGGCCCGGGAGGGCAGATACAGCGATATAATGCTTGACACTGCCGAGAAATACTACACGCCTGACTATTATTCAAAGAACAAGCTGGTCTACGGACTTGTCACGGGACTTGTTAAGGTGAAGGACTTTACTAAGTTCATCATATCGATAAAGGCCTGTCTGGGACACGACTGCACTGAAAGACTGACAGATATATCTGCGAGGACCATGGTAATCGGTGCTTCCGAAGACAGGATAGTGGGACCGGAGGCTTCGGTGTACCTTGCAGACAATATACCCGGTGCGAAGCTCGTCATGATAGATGGCTACGGCCACGGAGTCAATGACGAATACCGGCAGTTCAACAATATCATACTGGATTTCCTTACCGGTAAATGAGGAGGTAAACATGCTCAGAAAACTGTTGCCGGCATTCCTACTGTCACTTGGCTTTAATCTTGTCGTGATGCTCATAAACTACATAAGCTTCATAAAAAGCGGGCATTT
>CAZDOS010000028.1:0-22950 GCA_964507095.1 uncultured Oscillospiraceae bacterium
TACGGCACCGCAGTCAAATTCATTTGATCTACCAAAGGGGACCGAAAGGTCCCCTTTTTCTGTGCTGTTGTCACTGTTTAAGCTTTTGCCGGGATATATAATCTTGGCAATAAAGGCAAGGAAAGGAGCTTCAATATGTCTAGATATCTTGTCGTAGTTGATATGCAGAATGATTTCATAGATATGGCACTCGGCACAAAAGAGGCCGTAGCCATAGTTCCTGCCGTACGGGAAAGAATCGAGAAGGCACTCGCTTCCTCGGAAAAGGTGGTATTCACCCAGGATACCCATTATGCGGATTATCTTTCCACACAGGAGGGCAGGAATCTCCCTGTTGAGCATTGCATCGAGGGAACAAAGGGATGGGAGATCGCACCGTCTCTTGAAAAATACTCAAGAAATGTTCCTGTCTTCAGGAAGAACACTTTCGGAAGCACCGAACTGGCAGACTACCTTGTCAATGCTGACAGACGGGAAAAGATAGAAGAGATCACGCTGATCGGTCTTTGCACAGACATTTGCGTCATTTCAAACGCAATGCTGATAAAGGCAAGTCTCCCGGAAGTCAAGATCACCGTTGAGCAGGCATGTTGCGCTGGAGTAACGCCCGAGAGCCATGACAATGCGCTCTCTGCCATGGCGACCTGTCAGATCTCGATCATATAATGCGGAGGCGTGACTATGGAAATACGCCATGCAACATGGGAAGATCTTGAGAGGATACTCGGCATATACGCCTTTGCCCGCGAGCAGATGAAGAAAAATGGGAACCCCACACAGTGGGGAGATCACAGGCCTTCAAGGGAAACCGTAGAGAAGGATATAGAACTCGGTCAGTCATATGTCGTTTGCGAAGAAGGAATGATTCACGGAGTCTTCGCATTTACCGTAGGCGATGAGCCCACATACCGGGTGATTGAAAACGGAGCGTGGCTCAATGACGATCCTTACGGAGTGATACACAGGGTGGCCTCCGCCGGCACGAAAAAGGGTGTCCTATCCCGGATCCTGGATTTCTGCGAGGAAAAAGCCGGAAACATCAGGATAGATACCCATGATGACAACAAGATCATGCAGCATCTGTTGGAAAAGCACGGCTATACCAGATGCGGCAGGATACATATCGCTGACGGTTCTCCACGCATAGCCTATCAGAAGATAATAAGTTGATCAAAAACGCCTTTGGAGCATTCCAAAGGCGTTTTTTCTATTCGACTGATTTCAGCGACTCTATCATCTCTATATCCCTCAGGCTCTTCCTCGTCAGGAACAGGACTATCAGGCTGAATACTATCGTCACCATAAATGCATACACAAAGCTCATGAACTTGACATTCATGCCGAATTTGATCATCTCCATATCGATGACTCCCATGATAAAATGATGCTCTATCACTCCGAGAGGGAGTCCGATCACCCGGCCTATGAGGGTCAGAAGGAATATCTCCTTGAAGATGTACGAATTCACTTCACCGGTCCTGAAGCCAAGCACCTTGAGAGTTGCTATCTCTCTCACCCTTTCTGAGATATTGACCTGAGTAAGATTTATTAGAACGACGAAAGCAAGAGATCCGGCAGTGGCTATAATGACCAGGATTATGTAGTTCAGCGCCTGGATCATCGTCGTGAACTGATCGATGACGCTTGAATAGTTCACCGTGCTTTCATAGCCCTCTATATTCTTGATCGACCCGGATATGCTGTTGCCGGTCGTGTTCTTTACCGCAATCTTATTTGGGTGTATCGGTTCCGTGAAGACAGCATCGTAGTAGTCCGTCGAAATGTAGATGTAATGCTGGAAATACATCTCACATATATCCTTTACCTTGACCTCCCTTTTGATCCCTTCCTTTGATTCCAGAGTAATATAATCCCCCGCCTTGATCCCGTTGTTCTTGGCGAACTTGTCGGATACTATCACTCCTCCGTTCTTCAGTTTCAATTGGGTCTTCTGATCCTTTGCATCCCTGAGCTCATATACGTCGGCGGCATCTCTTGCGTCGATGACTATCATATTCACCGTATCATCACCGTCTTCAAGGTAGACCTTTGAGGAATAGGTCATATACGGGACCACATATTCGTTGTCCAGGTTTTTCTTGAGCAGTGATGTCATCTCGTCGAGATTCCTGTCGCTGTCGATATTTACCACGTAGTCATGGTTGAATATCTGACCGAACTGAATGTCCACGACATCGGCGATGGAGTCCTTGACGCCCCATCCGACGACCAGAAGACCGGTACACCCGGCAACGCCTATGACTGTCATGACAAATCTGGTCTTGTATCTTATGAGGTTTCTTGCCGTGATCTTTGAAGTGAATGAAAGCCTGTTCCAAATGAACGGTATGAGTTCCAGAAATACCTTTCTTGAACTTCTCGGGGCCTTCGGTCTCATCAGCTGGCTCGGCTGCTCCCTGAGAGTCTTGTTCGCGACAAACGCAGTGACACCCGCCATCAGGAGAGCGAACGAAAGGATGCATATCCGTATGTTTCCGACAGGAAACAAGTTCAACCTGTCCGGGAGCATATACATAAGTCTCCACGTCTCATAAATGACCACAGGAAATATCCGCATTCCTATGAATATTCCCAGAACGCTGCCTATCATCGTAGCCATGAGAGCATAGAAGACATACTTTGAGATTATCGCCAGCTTTGAAAAGCCGAGAGCCCTGAAAATGCCTATCTGTCCTCTCTGCTCATCCACAAGCCTTGTCATGGTCGTCATGCATACGAGCGCGGCAACAAGGAAGAACAGGAACGGCAGAGATACTCCGATAGCTCCCATCTGCTTGGCATTTGCTGCATACATGAAGGATGAATAGTGGCTGTCCCTGTCCAGGATCATCCACTGGGCATCAGGCAGTTCATCCAGATCCTGGTATGATCTCCTTATCTCAGCCTCTGCTTTTTCTATCTCCTCATTGAATTCGGCAACAGCACGGTCATATTCCCTGACTCCCCGCAGATACTGCTTCTTGGCAGAAGCAAGCGTGGCTTCGCTGGAAACAAGTTCCCGCCTGATCCTCTGAACTGCCTCATCGGCTACGATCTCCTCTTCCTGAAGAGCGTCATATATCGCCTTGTCTCTGGCAAGACGCGAGTATTCGTTGTATGTATTCTCGACAGAACCTCCCCATGAGGCATTTATCGCATCCATCCTTGCCTTGGCATCTTCACTGGAGATATTGCCGGCGTTCTCAAGCCCCTGAATAAGACCGTTGTTTATGTCGATCTGTCTCTGAAGAGATGATATCTCTGCATCGATCTCTGCGATCCTCCGGCTTGCCCGCTGTCTTTCTTCCTCGGATGATCCTTCGTTGTCCAGGACGGCCTGTTTCTCGGCCTTCTCGTTGTTAAGCCGCCGTATCTGAGAGGAAAGCTCCCGGTTTTCTGCCCTGGCCGCATCTATCTGAGACTGGATGGAACCGTTCATTTCACCGTTCCGGGTCCGCTTCAGCGAGTTGTACTCGTTCCAGTCAAGGAGGAGTGCGGCCGTGATGGCAGCAAAGTTCCTGTGAGACGGATCGGCCGCCTCGATCTGCCGGATCCTGTCATATGTGCCCTTGGAATTGGCATTGAACTGATCCTGAAGCCTCTTCTGCTCGCTCTCTGCCTGTGTCAGCATGGCTCTGAGGCTCGACAGCTGCGTCTCACCGGCTATGATCTGAATATTGGCATCATCCAGCTGTTTCTTGGCTGCATCGAGCTTTTCCTGTGCTTCCCGTTTCTTCTCTTCAAGCTCCTTTTCTCCGTCCTCTATCTTCTGCCTGTATTCGTCCAAAAGCTTTTCCTTAAGCTTGTCCTGCTGGCCTTTGGCAAATACTTCGATATCGCTTCTGATCTCATCGATATATGTGCCGTAATCCTTGGAAAAGCTATTGAAATCCTTCGCCCCTTCCACTGTAATATATACAGTGGTGTAATATTCTGAAAGGAAGTTAGAAGCAGGGATATATATGACGTTTTCAAGATCCAGATTCTTAAGAGTTCCCGTTCCAAGCGTCTTTGCCATGTATGCCGGGCTCTTTACGACTCCTACTATGACGAACTCTGTATTCCTGAGGCTCTCGGATATATCCTTGTCCTCGAGATACACGGTTATGGATGCCCCGATATCATACCGGCTGGACATGGCTCCGTTGTTGATCACCAGCCGTTCATTCTCTTTTTGTGGCATCCTTCCCCGAGTCAGCACGAATCTGTCGACACTTCTTTCCACCTCCTCGAGTCTGGTGACTGCGCTCTTTCCGTTACCGGAATCGGCATAGACATCCATCATCCTGCTGGCGAATACCTTGTCGGCAAATTCCTGTTTCTTTATGGCAGCTATATCGTTATCATCGAATCCGTATGAAGAATACAGCTGGATATCCTGAAGATCATTCTCGTCAGAGTACCGGTCAACACTCTTCTCCATTATCGGTCTTGTGCTTAGAAGCCCCATCATGAAGGCGACACCTATGAGCACTATCATTACCAATGAGAAGAATCTGTTGAAGGTCTTTCGGACAAGTCTCAATGTGTCAATATGAAACATCAGTACTCTATGTCCTCTATGTTCTTTGGATTGCTGTTAAGAGTGACGGATTCTATCTGTCCGCTCCTGACTCTGATTATCTTCTGTCCCATGTCAGCAAGGGCGCTGTTATGGGTTATCATGACAACTGTCATACCCTGGGTCCTGCACATGTCCTGAAGCACTTTGAGGACCTGCTTGCCCGTCCTGTAATCCAGCGCTCCCGTAGGCTCATCGCACAAAAGGAGTTTCGGATTCTTTGCGACCCGTCTGGCTATTGCAACTCTCTGCTGCTCTCCTCCGGAAAGCTGGGACGGGAAGTTGTTTATCCTATCTTCAAGTCCGACCATTTTCAGAACAAATCTTGAATCCATGGGGTCCTTTGAGATCTGAAGCGCAAGGTCCACATTCTCCTTTGCCGTCAGATTCTGGACCAGGTTGTAGAACTGGAAGACAAAACCTATGTCATAGCGCCTGTATTCGGTCAGTTCCTTCTCGTCTGCCTTTGAAATGTCATTTCCATCGACGACAATGCTGCCAGAGGTCGCAGTGTCCATCCCACCCAGGATGTTGAGTATCGTAGTCTTTCCGGCTCCTGAGTTGCCCAGCACTACTACGAATTCGCCCTTGTCTATCTCAAAGGAAATATCGTCGAGAGCCTTGATCTCGACTTCGCCCATTTGATATATCTTACTTACGTTCTTGAATTCTATGTAACTCATATGTGTGCTCCCAGATATTCGCTCAGGTCGTTGTCCAGCATGTATACATAAGTGTTAAGGAATATCTTTATCAATGCCTTGAGCTGTTCGCCGGTGACATCCGATATCTTCAACACTTCCTTCAGTCCCTCAAAAATTGCCACGGCATACCCTCTCGAGATCGTCCTGCAGAACGGATCATCCGCATCGATCTCATATCTTTTGGAAATGATGTGCCGGATCGCTCCGGCAAACCAGTCAGTGAGCGCCTTGTTGGTAGCTGACGCCATCATTAGGATGTTAAGCTCGGTCCTGTGTCCCATATATACATCCGCAAGTCCTTCGCTCAGCCCATCCATCATCTGATGAAGATCCTCCGCATTCAATTCACCCAGCGAATCATAGCCCGAAAGGGTGACTTTTCCGCCTGTGAGTCTGCCGACGAGCTTATCTATGGCTCCGTAAGCCGGACTTACCACAAGATTAATCAGTTCGTCCTTATTTCTGAAATATCTGTACAGATTGCCGACCGTCATCCCGCTGTGGAGCCGGATCCTTCTCATGGAAGAATCCTCGTATCCTCTCTCCAGGAACTCTGTTTTGGCTGATTCTATTATTTTTTCCCTTGCTTCGGGTTTGAGAGTCTGAGGCATGAAAAATGAACCCCCATTTATTTTTGTCAATTATACTACGCTAATTAAATAAAGTAAACAGGCGTTCATTATTTTAATGATATTAAAGCATCAATCGTTTGGGTCAGTTTCAACGGCTTGTCCGGAGCGTCTAAAACTGCTCCTTACAGACATTATCAAAGTCAAAGCAGACCCTGCAGTTCTGCAGGGTCTGCCTGAAAATAACTATTGTCAAACGTCTTTTGTCCGATTAATCTGCGAGAGTGCCCATCGGATCCCAAGGCTCAAGCTCATGGAGTTCTCCGTCAAGGAGTTCTGCCGTCTTTTTGTCAAGGTACTTCTTGTTTACCACGACCTGGTAGACATAGTCATCGAACCATTTGGCGCTTCCGGTGTAGTAACCGTTCTTTCCGGCCTTGTCTCCCCAGCTGTTCTCGATCTTCCACTTGTCAGGAATGCCGTTCTTGTCCAGATTGACTCCGAGTATCACCATAGCATGGTTCATGGCACTGTCATAGTATTCAAGATTCTCCTTCTTAGTGAACCAGTGTCTCACTCCGCACATTCCGGCTATGTCGACAGTTTCAGGATCGAAAATGCCGCTGTCTCTGTCGCTGCCCTGGCCGCAGTCCGAACCGAACCATACCGGATGGCCGTCCCTGAGCTGTGCGATAACAGCATCCTTTATATCATCCATAGGAAGATTGAGATAGCGTACCGGCCGGCCTTCAACGACATTGCCAAGGAGCTTGACCGTATACATCTTTCCGTACGGCTTGTCCTCCGTAGGTGCGTTGATGAGGCTCACATAATCATTTATGTCTATTCCGACATACTTTTCAAAGAAGTCCTTCGGAGTAATATCGAATTCCTGAATAAGCTCCTTGTCCTTCGTATATGCCACGAAGTCGAACTTGACCGGAGGCTTGCCCAAGGCGATCACAAGGACACGGTAGACTTCACCGAGCATATCTTCCTTCATCTTTCTCAGTTCATCTTCACCTGCGCCGTTCTTTGCAGCCATCCTGAGTTTTGCTCCGTCTTCTCTGACCATCTTTGTCAGGACCTGGGTAAAGCCCCTTGAAGCAATGGAATTTGCACTGTCCGGGTATGCATCCTTCGGACAAATCCCGTACTTGTTTACCAGGTTTACTATCATATCCCACTGTCCTCCGTCACCCAGCGGCATGGAGGAGATCCAGCTGTAGACTCTCCCGTCAACGTCCTCATCCAGTGTTTTAATCACAGACTCCAGGAAGTAGTTGGCCTTCTCGAGCTTGTCATAGAAGAAAAGATAGTTCTGTGACAGTTCGAAGTCCTCGATATCGTTCTTCTTCATCAGCTCATAACGGAACGTGTTCAGCGCGGCGAATATCCAGCAGCGTCCCGAAGCCTGCTGGTTTGTGATCGAGCCTGTCTTGAGCTCGATGGAAAAGTTGAAATCGTTTTTCCTCAGTTTCTCATAGTTGATCGCAGCATTGGCGATCCCGTTCTTTACGGAAGCATTTGCAGCTACTCTGTAGGCTTCGTTTGAATCAAAATCGTTCTCGTACTTCCTGAAAAGCTCGCTGCTTATCCCTTTTTTGATCATCTCTGACATGTTGATCTCTCTCCTTGTCTGATATTTGTTATATGTATCTGAAAACCGTTATGCCCTTGATCCCGGTATCAGTCCAAAGGGGAACGGTCTTATGACCTGTCCGTGTTATTTCCCGGCATAGTATCTGCACATATCCATAAGGATGGAAAAGAATCTCGGCTGATCGACTTCCATTCCCACGTGGCAGTTGGGCGTCTTCGAATCAAAGTCGACAACAGTCTGACCCCGGTTCACCTTCGAAAGATCATCCTCTACATATACATACCGGTCATGGAATGTGACGGTCTTTTCGTCAATAACACTTGCAACGGCAAGAGCGTCGTGAATTATATTGTTGTCCTGTCCGTTCTCCATGCTGTTCTTCTTCGAGAACTTGGACAGCTCCCTTACGAGATAAGCGCTCTCTCCCTCGCCGCATGCAGCGATCATCTCATCAAACTGTCCTCCTGAAAGCGCCGAGGCATGCGTTGCGTCAAGCCCCACCATGTACACGGGAAGCTTTCTGAAAACTTCCCGCGCGGCCGTAGGATCGACCCATATATTGAACTCTGCCGTCCTCTCTGAGAAGGATACGTTTCCGAATGTCCCTCCGCCCATGATCACGAACCTGTTTATGTACTGCGGAAGATCCGGGTACTTTTCCAAAGCCATCGCAATATTCGTCAGAGGTCCTATGGCAAACAGCACCATCTCTCCGCCGGCCTTTACCGCCTCCTCATATATCACATCCCATGCCCGCATGTCATCCTGTTCCAGGACAGGTTCCGGGAATGAGACCGTTCCGACTCCTGAATTGCCGTGCGTCACCGAACTGCTCCTGAAGTATTCCTTTTCAAGAGGCAGATCTGCGCCGAAGGCTACTCTGCAGTCAAGTCCGAGCATCTCTCTCAAACAAAGAGCGTTTTTCCTTGTTACAATGGCAGGCATGTTGCCCACTACGGGCGTTATGGCCTTTATGTCAAACAGTCCGCAGGAGTTGGCCAAGGCTATGGCGTAGCTGTCGTCTACTCCCGGGTCGCAGTCTATTATTATCGGTATCTTTTTCATGTCGTTAACCCTTCCGCCGTTCGTCTGAATTCCGGCATCACTTCTTCTTTTTCTTCTTGCCCCTGTTCTTCCCTGAACCTGTTTCGGAACCGTAAACTCCCGGCATCCGCCGTTTCCTCCGCCGGACTGCGGCCCGTTCAGCTTCCTTCTGTTTCTCTTCCCGGTTGATTACGAGCATCCTCTCGCCGATTCCCACGGCAAAGAACGCTACGAAATACAGTATCCGGAATCTCGCCAGGATATAGCTGCACAGATTCGAGAACAGAGTCTTTGTCAGCATGGCGTACATGTTCCCCATCGAACCTGAATATGACGGTTGTAGTATCCCGGCCGGGAACACGTTTCTTTGGATGACCGGCCAGACCGAATCAAAGCTGAAAATAATGAGCGCAAAGCCACCTATGGCAACGACAGCCGCAATGACGCTGACAGGTCTGAGAGCCCATCTGAGCTCCCTGAGCCAACCCCTGGTCTTCTGAAGGCCTATCGAATACACAGACAGCGCCAGACTGAGCCCAAGGAACACATACATTACCTTTCTCAGATTCAGGTACTTGACCTTGAAAAGTGCCATCTGAGCAGCTTCGCTCTCATTGAACATCTTGACCTTCTCGCCCGAGATAAGCACGTCGACATCGATATCGTTCCTGTTATCGTTGAGATAGTCCTGCAACGTGTCCGTGGAGAGCATGAGATGCTCTATGGATATGTCCATGTTCCGCGCCGTTCCCTCTGTCCCGTACTCCTTGTAGAAGAAGTCGTTGCTGTTGATGATATTGAAGAACGAAAAGAGGAACAGATATCCGGCAAAGCTTGCAAATATCAGAACATGTACGGCTTTCTTAAATACTTCCATCTGCTTTTTCCCTCATGTTTTATGCCTATAATTATACTTGCACTCCACTGTGTTTACAAGATGCCCAAACGGACAACTCCGCCGGCATTGCCGGCGGAGCATCAATTCGTCTGTTGATCCGATATTTATGAATATCAGAACGGAGTCCATCCCATAGTCGAGAGCATGAATATGATCACGCAGCCGAGAGCGATGAAGCAAAGTACCTTAGGCAGTACCCACTTTACCCAAGTGGTGAACTCGACGCCTGCAGTTACGCAGGAACCGACGGTCCAGCCAAGGAACGGCGATACCATGTTGGAGAAGCCGTCACCGTACTGGAACGCCTGTACGGCAAGTTCTCCCATCATGCCAAGTGCTTCGCTTATAGGCTTCAGGATAGGTACCAGGATGGCAGCCTTCGATGAAGCTGAAGGGATGATCAGGTTGACTACAGCGATGACTATGGTCATACCTACTGATGCGATACCAAGGCTCTTGCCCATCAGAGGTCTTGTCAGCCAGTAAACGATCGTGTGCAGGATGTTGCCGGCGCCCATGACGTCCGACATGACTCTTGCAAAACCGATTACGAATGCGACGAAAGCCATTGATGACAGACCCTTTGCGAACTCATTACCGATCTTGTCGAATGAGAATCCACCGAGGAATCCGCAGGCGATGGACACGATTATGGCCATCATGTAGATCATCGGGAAGGTCTTCGATGTGTCGCCTGACCACAGCGGGTAGCCGACCAGGATGACATACTGTCCGAAGTATACGATAAGAACAGCTACTGTTCTCCATGTGAGCTTGACTTCCTTGAGTGAAGAAGTATCTACTTCTCCCTCTTCAGGTCTCCAGCCCGAATCCCACATAAGGGACTTGGTAGGATCCTTCTTGATCTTGTTTGTGTAAAGCAGAAGGAATATCAGACCGACGATCATGAACACGTTCATTGAGATGAACATCGTTCCGAATGTGCCGTAGATCTGAACGCCCATCAGCATCTGAGTTGTCATCTGCTTTGTAGGGCCTGTACCGAAACCGAGCAGTGTCGCATAGGTCGTGATGCCTATGGCACAGATCGGGTCGAGCTTGAGTTTCTTGGCAAACATAACGCCGACAGGAACTATAGCTATCAAAGCGTCTGAACCGCCGAATGATCCGAGATAGACCATCAGGATGAACATGACAACGATAAGGACGTTATCCTTATCCTGCAGCTTGTAAACAGCCCAGTCGAGGAAGTTGTCAAATGCACCGGTCGCCATGACAACGCCAACGGATGCACCACCGAGCATAACCGAGTAACCGACAAGAGCCGATCCTGTCATGCCGTTCATTATCATCATGAGTGCAGCCAATGGGCTAACAGGTGTCTGATGTCCAAGGAACTGGAAAGCATTACCGTCGATAGTGCCAGCCTCTGTTGTTCCGAACCGTCCTGCAGGGATCACATATGTCAAAAGCGATATGATCAGAAGCAGGAAGACCATGATCCAGAACAGGTGAGGCATTTTAAAAGCCTTTTTCTGTTTGGTTTTTTCAGCCATTTTAGTTCTCCTTGTTCTTTTTCCGACTTGCATGCCTTTACACCGTTCCCCCACCGGGATCTCTCCCGAAACCTGCAAAAACATGCCTTAATAACTTGTTCATAATTATATCATATCCAATGCGTTTACGATATATGTCCAAATGCGGCACCAGCTTGACTCAATGTAGAAAATTTATGTATCATTTTGTAAATAATATACAAAATACACCCTGTTTTAGTATACATTATTAACTACAGATGCACCTGTATTCTGCACAATAGATGCTCAAAATGGTACACTTTGTGTTTTAACTCGCCCATTATACCATCTATTTCTATGATAACGGTTCTTAACATCATTATTTATAATTATGCAATCAATACGATTGAAATGGCACAGTTTTTTGAATATAATGAAAGCAGATACGATGCGGCTAACCCCCACGGCACATCGGAAAGAAAAACTTAAGAAAGGAAACTAAGGAATAATCATGACAAATCTGGAACTTGCAAAAAAGTATGAAGATTATATCATCTCCATGCGTCGTTATTTCCATGAGAACCCTGAACTGTCCGACCACGAGGACAAGACAGTCGAGAAGCTCTCTGAAGAGCTGACAAAGATGGGTATCGAGCATGTTATCATCCCTCACGGCGGCATCCTTGCAAACATCAAGGGACCTGCAGAGAAGGATAACGGCAAGAAGGTCCTGCTCAGAGCAGATATCGATGCTCTTCCTGTACAGGAGACCGATACGGCACTCTTCGATGTACCGCGCCATGTAAAGAGTAAGGTCGACGGCGTCATGCACGCCTGCGGACACGACGGACATATGGCAATGCTTCTCGGCGCAGCCAAGATCCTCCTTGACAAGAAGGATGAGATCGAGGGCACGGTATACCTCGTATTCGAGCGCGGTGAGGAAGTCACCGGAAACGTCAAGTACATCTTCAAGTACATGACAGACAACAACATGCACTTTGATTCAGTATGGGGCATCCACCTCCTGTCTACACTTGAGACAGGCAAGGTCGCCATCAACGATACAAACATGATGGCCGGCGCCATGGGCTTTGACGTAACTCTGGAAGGCAGAGGCGGTCACGGCTCACGTCCTGACCAGTCAGTATCGCCTATCGATGCATTCCGGGCAATCTACCAGGGTCTTGAGGGCATCAGGCTCCGCAAGATCGATCCTTACAAGACACTGACATATTCAGTAGGTAAGCTGGCAAGCGGACTTCAGGGCAACGTAATCCCTGACGACTGCACATTCGGCGGAACAATGAGGACATTCGACCGTGACGGTGCAGGAATGGTGTTCTACAACGAGTTCAAGAAGCTGATCGAGGATACGGCTGACGCATACGGCTGCACAGTCAAGTACAACAGATACTCACTGCCTGGATTCGCAGTAGTCAATGACCCTGAGTGTGCACAGTTCGCAAGAAAAGTCATTGCCAAGGAGCTTGGCGACTGCGTGATCGGTGATGCAGAGCCTTGGATGGCTTCTGAGAGCTACTCCCAGTATCTGCTCCAGTGGCCTGGTGTATTCTGCTTCATCGGCATGAAGAATGACGCAAAGGGCGTCGGCGCAACTCACCACAACAGATACTTCGACATCGACGAGGATGTTCTCATCAAGGGTTCTGTAGGTGCTGCAACATATGCACTTGAGTTCCTCAAGAGCGACATTGACAATTCCAAGAAACCATCACTCGGTTATATCGACATTCTCAAGAAAGGCGAGAACTGGGCTGACCTCAAGGAACTGTTCGGAATAGATCCGGAATAATCGGTCGATCCGAATAAACAAAACCATCAAAGGGGAGTGCCTCGCGGCACTCCCCTTTTGAGTTCAGTCGTCATGTGAAAGGTTTCGTCTGTATTGACTTTGAATTGCTAAGTTGCTATAATGATTTAGCCTTAAAGGCATGAGTTATTAGCTCAGCTGGCAGAGCATCTGACTTTTAATCAGAGGGTCCGGAGTTCGAGTCTCCGATAGCTCACCAAATGAAAGAGCCCGTAAATACCGGTAATCACCGGTGTTCACGGGTTTTTCTTATGTCATATGTAAGTGTCTGATGGTGAAAAGCGAAGCCTGCCGGTGTCATGTGTTTGCACTAACAGATGAATCAGGCTGCTTCCTGTTCCAGTTCCCGCAGATACTCTTCCAGGATCAGATCATTCTCAGTGATGTAGGATGCCGCTTCTTTTTTCCTATGTCTTCACTTCAATGAACCGTTGATTGCCGGCCGTAAACTATGTATGGTTATTACGAGACACGATCTTGTTCTTAAAGCATCAAATCAGACAGGGCATCCTCCGGTCTTTCAATAGTTCCTCCAGGCTGTTCACTATTTGACCTCTGAACTTATGAGTCCTATTTCAATATACAGAGGATAGTATTCGTCATACAGATTGCAGCATACATCCATTCCCATATTCAGGCAGAACGCTTTCTGAAGCACCATTGCCCATGAACCGTATTTGAGAAGCAGCTGATCGGGATCCGGTCCTTCTTCGTGTCCATAGGTCTTCAGGTTGCTTTCTTTGGCCATTGCCAGACCTATAGGGTCAGTTTCAAAAGCCTTAAGCCTAATTAAGTTTCTCTGAGTGCATGCCATCCTGGCCATTTCCTCGATAGTCGCATTGTTCTTTTTCATCTCGAACAGCATCTGTGTCATGTCATTGATCGATTCATGATACTGTCTTCGATCTTCTTTCGCCCATGCGACAAATGCAGGATCGGACCAGCAGTATGCGGCATAAGGCCCGAGCCTCACTGATTTCGGATTGGGAGAAAAACCGTAGACGGCACTGGGATCTTCCACTATGTCCTTCATTGCCTCCCGGTTTTCTCTGGGGTCATGAAGAAAGCATACCAGGTTCCCGGAGAGTTCATTGGCTTTGCTTCGGGCAGCCCGAAGCCTCATCTGATACTCGTCCATCATCTCGCCCGGCATCTCATTTTCTGTTGCTGTATTGTTGTATGTCTTGTCCTCTTTCATGAGTTTCTCCAAAGTTGATCTCTTGCCACATGTGCGGTAATGCGTTCGTATTTTATATATTATATCATTTCTCCATGCAGATGTCGTTTGTTTTAAACATTTGTCGCTCATGTATCCTATCCCATTCTGCTTGCTTTAATCCGATAAAAGAAGTAGAATTCACACATGGAAGCCAACGGATTTTGGATCCGCAGGTCCGGCAATACAACTTATTCAGAGGAGATCAATACAATGAATTTGACCCAAGCCAGAAAAGGCCTTAAGGATATTCAGGAAAAGAGTGCCGCATTTGCACACGCAATGGCGCTCATCTACTACGACGGCGCAACCACAGCACCAAAGGGCACTGCCGCAAACCGCGCGCAGGCTCTCGGCATGCTCAGCCAGGAAAACTACACTCTCGCAACTTCAAGGGAAACGGTAAAAACACTCGAGTTCCTTGATTCCAACAGTGATTCTCTTGACGAACACGAAAAGAGACAGGTCCGGCTCCTTCTTAAGGACATCAGAATGATGGAAAAGATCCCAATGGAAGAGTATGTGGAATTCCAGAGACTGATGGTAAAGGCCGACGACGTCTGGCATAAGGCAAAGGAAAACAATGACTGGGCAAGCTTTGAGCCGGTACTTGAAAAGGTATTTGATTACCACAAGAAGATCGCAGCATGGTGCGCACCTGATAAGAAAGCCTATGACTACTGGCTCGACCGCTTTGAAGAGGGCCTTTCCATGGAGGCATGCGAGAAATTCTTCTCGACCCTCAGAGAGCATATCGTTCCTCTTCTCAAGAAAGTCCAGGAAAAGCCTCAGCTGGATGACAGCATACTTCACGGCTGTTTCCCTGAAGAGGCACAGAAAGCATTCTCCTATGAGCTTATGGAACTTATCGGACTTGATCTTGACCATGTAGGCCTTTCGACTACAGAACACCCGTTCACCACCAGCATCGGATCGCACAACGATGTCAGGATCACCACCAACTATCATTCTGATGATTTCTCCAATTCGATGTACAGCATAGTACACGAAGGCGGACACGCGCTGTATGAATCCAACTGCGCTCCGGAGCTGGCATACACCGTCCTTGACGGCGGAGTTTCCATGGCGATCCACGAAAGTCAAAGCCGCTTCTTTGAAAACATCATCGGAAGGAGCCGTGCTTTCTGCGAGTATGTATTCCCTATGGTAAAAAAACACTTTCCTGAGATAGACGGAACGCGGGAAGACCTGTACAGGGCAGTCAACCGAGCAGAACCCGGTCTTATCAGGATCGAGGCCGACGAACTGACATATGCCCTTCATATCATGGTAAGGTATGAACTGGAGAAGCGGATCTTTGCAGACGAACTGGAAGTAAAGGATCTGCCTCGGCGGTGGAACAGGCTGTATAAGGAGTATCTGGGAGTCGACGTTCCGGATGACAAACGCGGCGTCCTTCAGGACAGCCACTGGGCAGGCGGGAACATTGGCTACTTCCCTTCATATGCTCTGGGCAGTGCATACGGTGCGCAGTATCTCAGGAAGATGAAAGAAACGGTAGATGTCGAAGGTTGCATAAGAAAGGGCGATTTCGCTCCTATCGATGAGTGGCTCAGGGATAGGATTTGGAGATACGGAAGCCTTCTTACTCCGAGCCGGGTATTCCGGAATGCTGTAGGCGAGGAATTTGACCCGACTGTATTTACTGCCTATCTGGAAGAAAAATATGCAGACCTTTATGAGCTGTAATACCAGAATTACAAAGAATTATATATGACAATAATCCTCCTAACGAAGATTTGGGAAATATCCCTTCTCTGCTTTAGGAGGATTTTATTACATAGTAGTCTCATTTGGGATTCATACTATGTTTTCTTTCAATATCGGAATATGGTTTATAACTGTCGATATCAATAACGAACAGGCAAATACAACACATGCAATTACAGGAACGGATATTACAGCATTAAACGACAGCGTATTGAAATTCAAAGCAGAAGAGAACTTCTCAATAAAAAGCGCATGGACCAAGTACACTCCGAATGTATAGCCGGACAGTTTCTTCACGAAAAAGTTAAGTCTCACATTTTCGAATCTACGATACTTATAAAGTGTATATATACATACTGCCTCACTGACAACATTTACTCTGAACTCGCCATAATAAATGCTACACGGATGCTGTGTTTTCAACGCAATATCTAAATCCACAAGTATAGTGAACAGGAAACCGGCAATCCCTAATATGTAGATTATTATGCGCTGCTTTTTACTTAACTCTATGTTATCCAAATAATAACCGAAAATAAAGTAGAAAGAGTATCCTAAAACCATATGCATGTTCATATTGGAAATATTGGTATTAATAACTCCTATTGCTTTTTCTACCAGCCCAATGTTGCCCGCCACATAATCCTTTAACAGCTGCAATATCCATGGAATGAAAAAAGCAAATAGAAATGACAAAGTCAAGAAGTATTTCATTATAAGTCTGTCTTCAACAAGCTTCTTGTAAAAAGGAATGCAGATATATATCCCAATTATCATAAGTATGAACCACATATGATAGTGTCCGGATATGATTTCCTTTTTATGTGTTTTCAATCCATAAATGATCCCATTACGAAGTGTGTCCTCATTCACCAAAACGTAGAAAATACTCCAAGTAATAAAAGCCACTATCATTCTTCGAATATATTTAGTGTACAGTTTCTTTATGGAAACAGCTTTATTCAAGAACAGAGAGCCGCTTATCATTACAAATACAGGCACACCCCATCTGACGATACTGTCGTAGAAATTGAATACTTTCCATTCGAATCCATTAACATCCATTGCCCGCCAATTCTGAGCAGATACGTGAAGTATCACTACAGCAAAGGTGGCTATGACTCTAAGATAATCACAGTACGTTTTTCTTTCAATATTACCTGTTAACTGGTCCATTGAATTCCTGCTTTCCGGTTTTGGCCCTATTTGAATCTTGTTCAAACTATTCTATGTAAAAATAAACCTAAAGCAGCTTTTGGATACTCCTTTCGTCTGCTTCAAGAGATATATATTAAATGGTAAGGTTTTCCTAGCGAAAATGCATTATTACCTTCAGTCTTCAACTCTCTTGCAGTACAGGTCTGCATTGTTGGTGAATATATCAGTCACGCCCTGTCTGGCAAGATCATCAAAATCATAGACCTCGGTTTCTCCCATGTCAGGATAGAAGGGCTCAAATTTCATTATATTCCAGCACCTTACCGTCCATCCTTCATCTATCGGCTCCTCACCTATCTTCTTTATGAAGGGATGGATTACAGTTATGCCAAGGTCTTTTGCATATTCCTTGCATTCCCTGACCCCTACGCCGAGCGTGCCTATGTCGAGTGAAGGGTCCATATCCTTGAGCACCTTAAGGGAGCCCGGATTGAAAGAGGAGTAAACGATGTAATCCTCAAGACCGTACCTGGCGACTCTGTCAAGGATCATCCTTTCCATTCCCTCATAACGTATCTCGCTGTTCTTGAGTTCAATGTTGATAAGGACGCCCCTTTCCCTGCAGTACTTTCCCACGGCTTCAAAGACCTCATCGATGGTAGGAATATGGAGGAAACTGTCGCCGTAATATATGTTCAGCTTCTTGATCTCCTCGAGCGTGTAATCCTTGACATATCCCTTTCCATCCGTGGTCCTGTCCACGGTCTCATCATGTATTACTACTATTTCCCCATCCTTGGTGAGCTGAATGTCAAGCTCTATGCCCGTAATATCATATTTACAGCTTGCTGCGAATGATTCAACGGTATTCTCGGGGTATTTTCCGCTCAGACCCCTGTGCGCCCAGATCTTCATGTTTGATCGTCTCCTTCTAAAGTACAGATAAAAGTGTGTGCCATATATATACTATTCTCCAAAGCAGGAAGAATCAATGCTCTCAGGGTCAAATACGCTCTATTTCTCGGCCACGCGACCGTCTGCATGTTCATCTCTTTTAAAAATCGTAAAGCATCTTATCACGGTATCGATGACTGCATACAGGATGACGGGAGCTGCCGCCAGAATGAACAATTCAATGTTTTCATATCCCCATGCCAGCTTCAGGACTGGCTTGTTGACCTCGATATCCTCAAACGTAACTGTCATGCCCGGCAAGTCTACCGGATAGAATTCTATCGCTGAAGTATTATCCGGAAATTCATAATACCAATATCCCTCTTTGAGCTTGCCAAAGACTTTATTGCTGTCATCCCACTCTGACATACCCTCCGGAAGATAACGTACATGATATATTCCCGCATCCTCATCCATATGATATTTGATATGCAGGCTTCTGATATCATTTCCGACATAGACCATTTTCACTTCTCTGTCGGTGCTGACAAGCGTATTGTCATCGACCAGTTCGGCACCGTATATCAGAAAATCGCTCGCGTAGAGTTTCTTGTTTATGCACCTGCCGTCCGCCTCCATGGCTTTATAATCAATATGCCATTTTATGTGTCGGATAAGCAGGACCGCCAGGACCGCAGCGAAGCATACAAGAAACGATCTCAGAAAATTCCTGCTCCAGGATTCATATATCTTCTTCATGATGACCGCTCCACTTTCTGCATCGGTATGTCTTCGTCTGTGATGCGATACAGCGTCCACTCGCTGATTCCGTCGCTGAACAGCTCTCTGTACCGGCCGGAAAACTCTCCGTCAGGCACACTTATGTAAATATAGTCAAAATAGTCTTTCATGACTGAAACGAACAGACTCGGATCGGCTATGTTATAGCTTTCATTTTCCTCCGCTTGCTCGGAAGGAGCTCTGAATCCGGCATTGAAATCTATATCCGTCCGCTTTGTGTCAACATTCGTAATTGCAGGGAACAACCTGAAAGACACATCGTTCAGCATCGCGTCATTTCCGCTGCTGTATACGAGAAAGACCCTGTCTCCCCTGTTCAGAACCGTCTTTGCATCTGAAAGCCTTTCAATCGTCCGGATCTGGCCGGAATACACATTGTCAGGGGAATCGATCACGGTATTGCCTGATCCTATCGACTCCATATACCTTAAGACAAGAGCAATAAGGACCAGCATGATCAGTCTTTTTATGACTCCGAGCTTCTTGGTGAAAGAGCAGCCCAAAAGTATTATCAGCAATATCCAGCCGTAGTAATAGCTCAGCATATACCTGGGGTATTCCACCATCATGTCGTTATAGAACTGCATCTGATAAGATATGACATACCCATAGACAAAGCATCCCCGCGTCATTCCGAGGACAATGAGCATCAATGACAGTTTATTGCCTTTCTCGGCAAATATGACCATCAGAATGCCAAGGACAAGCAATGCGCCTATGAGATAACGGTCTTCGGTAAAGATCGTCTCCCTGTTGGAAATGAAATATCCCTTCATCTCGTCAAGGATCTCATTGTATCTTTCCGTCCTAAGTGACGGGATCAGTATCGCAAGCGGAGAAGTGTCCTTTTTGCTTACGCTCCTGGGCGTTTCCCGCCGTTCTTCAGCAGTGTCTTCGTCAGCGGACATGTCTTCATCTTCCGCCGGATCGGCAACTGCTTCGCTGATATATGTCGCCTTTAATTCATATTCTGACTTTGCAGTCACAGGAGCATATCGGTCGAGATGATACATCCATCCGCCATAGGTCATTATTACTGCGGCTGCGCTTAAGACAAGCGTCATAAGGGAACCCAGTATCCTTTTCCTCTGAGGCTCAGACTTGAACAGTTCGAAGCACATGATCACGCATATGGCAAGGACCGCGAAAAATATGCCGCTTTTCTTTATGGTAATAAGGTACATCAAAGGAAGGAGATACATCCTTGACTTCCTTGACAGCAGGTACATGGCAATGACTGCGGCAAAAACGACAGCCAGATTATAATCCACCATTGACGTGCCGTATGCGTACGAAATGGAATTGTAGTTAAGTGTAATGGTATGATAGGCCGTTGAGAAAGGCGCCAGAAGGCACATAACATAGACTATCATAGAGAGAGGCCTGTCATTCGACAATTCTTCAACGGCCCGCGATACTGCCGCATAACATGCAAAAAACATTACTGCATAAGCGAACAGCAGATGCCAGTCGGTGAATCCTTTGTCGAAGAATGACAGAAAGTAATACAGCACTGCATTTCCCGCAGGGTAATTTCGTCCTGCGTTGGTGTAGTTGATCCCAATTGAATACAGTCTGTCATAATACTTCAGACTTGCCGCTGCCTGGCCCCAGATCTTGACTTCGTCCCAATAATACAGCAACGGTTTCTGGATCGTATATATGAAAAAGAAACCGACCGTCGAAGCGATATTCATATAGAAATGAATATCACAGTACTCTTTCAGTGCGGACATGAAACCGGATATCCTGTTTCGTATGATGAATACGAACGGAATAATGCCCAAAACAGCAAGACAAACCACCGCGGATTCTCTGAGGTGGTTTGCCAAAGCGCCGAAATACACTATATTAACGCACGAAAACAGAACAGTCAGGTACATAAACCGCCCGCTCTTTTCGGAATGCTTTTTCATGCATGCTGCGACGAGATGAATTAATAAAGTCACTAATACAATGCTCATATCGATCCCTGAAATCGTTATAACAGTACATGTATTTTAACAAATTCATATTGAATAGTAAACCTATGCAACATAACTATATATGATTACATTGCCCGCCGTCTGCTTTTGAAAAGGCAACGCCCCATACCGATATTCTCGGTATGGGGCGTTAGATTGTGTTTCTCTGAGAATCAGTCAGATATCAGACATTATGCTTTCTGAGTTTCCTCTTCGTCCTTGTCTTCCTTCTTCTTCTTTGAAAGTACTGCGAGTATTACGTTCGCCAGTGCCATCACTACCATCAGGACAGTCCACTTGTCTGTCAGAACCATAGGGTTCTTCATGTTTTCTGTCAGTATGAATGTCACTATTGAACCGATTGCAGGGATCAGTGATGCGAGTCTTGCAAGTCCGTGCTTCTTTACATTGTCCTCGTCTTCCTCGTCATCTCTCTTGATCTTCTGTCCGTTCTCGTCTTCTTCCTCGTCTTCCTTCTTCTTCATGAAGTATGTTGCCAGCATTCCCAGTGACAGCAAGCTTGCGCAGATCGCACTGATCAGGTTAATCAGCGCCCATGCTCCGCCTGTTGTAGGCGTTGGCTCATCAGGAATATCCTCAGGCTCTGTCTGTGGAACATCCGGTTCTTCAATCGGTTCATCAGGAGGCGTAGGAGGCTCCGGTGGTGTTGGAGGTGTCGGAGGTGGAGGCGTCGGAGGCTCCGGCGGCGCAGGTTTCTCTGTGACCGTCAGTATTCCGAGTTTCTCAGTGATCGTGTAATCACTTTCCTTTGCATCTCCCCAACTGATCTCGTAAGTATTCTTACTTGATCCGACACCGGTCTGGCTTCCTGTTGCGGTTACCACGATCTGGTCTTCATCAGCCTTTACCACTCCAGTGAGCGTAACCTTCTTGTTTGTCAAAGGCGCTCCGTCGTATTCCTTCGATCCGCCTTCGGTCTTGATGGTCAGCTCGGCAGGTGTGATCTCAAGCTTGCCTATCTCATTGGCTTCCGCATCTATCTCGTAGTTGGACTCGAGAGCTGTTGCTATCGGTCTGTCAGCAGCGTATGCTGTCAGGACCATCGAACTTGCTCTCCTTCCGTCAGGGGCAGGTTCTGCTTCATCAGCCTTTGCCCACTCTACCTTGTACCAGACAGCATCCTCTCCGTCGCCGTCCTTGTACTCTACAAAGTCTGTAGTCTCTTCAACATGAGTGATCTTGCCGTTGAGTATTACATTAGCGATCTCTCCGTTGACCAGTCCTTCGACTCTGCCCTTCTCGTAGTAGTCTTCGATCGATGCATCAAGTACTTCTCCGTCATAGACCTTGGAAATGTCCTCGACGATGATGTGTACCTTGACCTTGTTGATATTATAGGTCTTGTCGACCTTTCCGGTGTAGTTTCCAATGCCTTCTACAGTTACAGTAACTGTTCCGGCGTTGGTAACATCATCAGAGTATGCGAGCGTGAAGTCAGTACCTTCTGTCAGTACCTTTCCTGTTTCAGTGTCTGTCACTGTTACAGGCTGCTTCTGCTCCTTGCCGTTGTAGTCGGTATCATCAGGATCCGATATGTCGAATCTCGGTTCTGTGATCTCAAGCGGCTTGATCTCGAGCTGTCCGTCAACTATCTCAAACTTGACGTCTGCGAAGTTCTCGTTCGTATTCTCGAAGTCGCCCGCGACGATTCCCATGTCGTACTTTCCGGCATCTGTCTTCGTCACTGTCCAGGCAGCTGTCTCTGTCTCCTTTACGGAGTCAGCCACTACGTACAGAGCATTGTCGGACTCGATCTTCTCGTATCCGCTGATCGTGTGCTCGTTTCCGTCGTACTCGACGCTGTCAGACTTCTCCGTTACGGTGACTGTGACATCGATAGGATTGATCGTCACATATCCATCTGTTATCACGAATGTTACGTTCGCAAAGTTCGTGTTAATATTGCTGAACTGGCTCTCAACAAGTCCCATCTTAGACGTTCCAGCATCTGTCCTTGCAACTTCAGCTGTTCCACTGAATGTGAAATCATTCACTGAATAGAGCAAATTACCAATGATCCGAGTGTAGCCACTAGCTACGTGTTCGTCTCCATCATAATCTGTTTCGATGAATTGACCGATAATCTGTACCGTAACATCGATTGGATCAACCTTCTGGTAACCATCTGTAACGTTAAATGTTACGTTTGCAAAGTTCGTGCTAATATTGCTGAACTGGCTCTCAACAAGTCCCATCTCAGTCGTTCCAGCATCTGTTCTTGTAGCTTCTGCTGTTCCACTGAATGTGAAGTCTGCCTCTGTGTACAGCTCGTTGCTGATGCTTGTGATCTCATAACCGGTGATCGTGTGAGGCTGTCCGTCGTATTCCACCGTGCTGGTCTTGCCAACGACCGTTACGACTACTTCGGCCTCTACCGGTGTGATCTCCTGATAACCAGGTGTTACTTTGAAGGTTACCTTGCTGAAGTTGCTGTTCGTGTTCTCGAAATCAGCTGCGCTCAGCGTCATCGTTGT
>CAZDOS010000029.1:0-22330 GCA_964507095.1 uncultured Oscillospiraceae bacterium
AACTGCGAGAAGCTCTTGAGCTCGATGTACTGCGAATACAGCAGCTTCAACGATCCTGCGACCTTCTTCATGGCCTTGATCTGTGCGGAACCGCCGACACGGGATACCGAGATACCCGGGTTGACAGCCGGCCTGATGCCTGAGTTGAACAGCTCGGTCTCAAGATAGATCTGACCGTCAGTGATCGAAATGACGTTTGTAGGGATATATGCAGATACGTCTCCGGCCTGGGTCTCGATGATAGGCAGTGCGGTTATCGAACCGCCGCCGTATTCAGGAGCAAGTCTCGCTGCTCTCTCAAGAAGCCTTGAGTGGAGATAGAAGACATCGCCCGGATATGCCTCACGTCCCGGCGGACGGCGTATGAGCAGTGAAAGTGCACGGTAAGCTACCGCGTGCTTTGACAGATCGTCGTAAACTATCAGGACATCCTTGCCCTGATCCATGAAGTACTCGGCCATTGTTACGCCTGAGTACGGTGCGATATACTGCAGAGGAGCAAGCTCACTGGCCGTGGACGACACGACTATCGTATAATCCATGGCACCTGCCCCAGTGAGGGTCTCCACCAGCTGAGCGACTGTGGAAGCCTTCTGTCCTATCGCGACATAAATGCATATTACATCCTGACCGGCCTGGTTGATTATCGTATCGGAGGCGATCGTCGTTTTGCCTGTCTGACGGTCTCCGATGATCAGCTCACGCTGTCCGCGTCCGATCGGGATCATGCTGTCTATTGCCTTGATACCTGTCTGAAGAGGTACTGAAACGGACTTTCTTTCGATGATTCCGTGTGCAGGAGATTCGATAGGTCTGTAGGAATCGAATTCTACCGGTCCCTTTCCGTCGATAGGCTGTCCAAGACTGTTCACGACACGTCCTATGAGACCTTCGCCGACCGGGACCGAAACGACTCTTCCGGTCCTTTTTACTATGTCTCCCTCTTTGATTCCCTCGTCATTGCCCAGAATAACAAGCGATACGCTATTCTCCTCAAGGTTCATAGCCATACCGAACTCGCCATTCGGGAACTGTATCAATTCATTGGCCATACAGTTCTCAAGACCGTATGCCTTTGCGATACCGTCTCCGACCTGGATGACGGTTCCGGTCTCGCTCTGCTCAATCTTAGAATCATAATTCTTAATCTGCTCTTTTATGATCTTGCTTATATCTTCAGGTTTGAGCCGCATTGATACACCTGCTTTCTGATTTATTTGCCTTATTCGGCATGTCTGAGTCTGTCTCTGAGCTCCTCGAGCTTTGAAGCGATGGAGTCATCCAACTGCATCGTGCTGAATTCAAGTATGACTCCTCCGAGACATTTTTCGTCGACCTTATTGGTCAACAGTATCTTCTTGCCCGTCATTTTTTCCAGTTTTTCGGTGAGCCTTTCGATGGCCCGCTCTGTCATTGGAACAGCAGTGACGGCAACAGCTTTTTCTATATTGTTTGCCTTGTTGTAAAGATCCTCGAAATCCTTCAGGCTTGCCAGCAGCTCTCTTGAATTGCCTCTGGCTATCATGACCTTGATGTAATTGAGCAGGTTCCTGTCAAGGCTGTCCCGGAATATCCGGTCAACGGTCCGTATTTTCTCGTCCTTGGACACCGTCGGGGTGTCGAGGAGCTTGATGTAGTCGCCGTTTTCAGCCAGGATATCCCTGAGCGTCTCGCACTGTGAGAGGATGATGTCAGTATTGCCCTGTTCGTTTGAAAGATCAAACAACGCACCGGCATAGGTGGATGACAGTTCACTCATATCATTCACCTACATTCTCTATAAACTGATTTATCAGATCCTCATGGTCAGCGCTGGACAGTTCCTTGCCGACGATCTTTTCAGCGATCGCAACAGAGATATCGGAGATCTCGTTCTTGATGTCCCGATATGCCTTCTTGCGCTCCTGCTCGATCTCAGCCTCTGCGCGCCTGGTTATCGCCCGGGCCTGCTTGTGAGCCTCGTCAACGATCTCGTCCTCGCGCTTCTTGGCTGTGAGAGTAGCCTGCTTGATTATGTCGCCTGCTTCGTCACGGGCATTTGCCATTTTCTCTGAGTACTCTTTTTCCAAGGTCGCGGCCTTTTCGCTGGCCACGCTTGCATCGTCGTACATCTTCTTGATCTCTGCATCGCGCTGGTCAAGCATATTGCTTACCGGCTTGAAAAGGATCTTCTTGACTATGGTCAGAAGTATCCGCATATTGACCCATGTGAATATCACAGTCCAGACATCGACAGTGAAAAAATCAAGAAACTTCAATTAGCATGCCCTCCTTTCATCATATTTCTTTCTGAATATCTATTACAGAAGTCTGATAAGAGGGTTAGCAAACATCAGAATAAGTGAAACGACAAGTGAGTAAATACCTGTTGTTTCGGCGATGGCACAACCAAGGATCATTGTTGATGTGACCTTGCTCTGTGCTTCCGGCTGACGGCCGATGGCGGCGCAAGCCTGACCAACTGCGTATCCTTCACCGATACCAGGGCCAACACCGGCGATCATGGCAATGCCGATACCGATTGCTGAAGCAGCCAAAACTATTGCTCTTTCCATAATTAACCTCCAATTATTTAAATCCTAATTGTTTATCATATATCATCACTCTGCTGCGCTGGCGACGTTTGCCATGGTCAGCATGCAGAAAATATAGGCTTGAATGCAGCTGGAGAACAGATCGAAATACAGTGAGAGCACTGCAGGTACACCGACCTGAAGGATCGGTATGCCGGAAAGGAAACTGTTCGGTATCCAACCAAGGAGCTTGGCCGACAGTGCAGACAGCGCTCCGTAAACGAGTGCCGTAATGACGGTTCCTGATGCGATGTTACCGAAATGACGGAGAGACATCGACATAGGAGTTGCAACGTCACCGATGACGTTCATCGGTGCCATTACGAAGATAGGCTCCAGGAACCTCTTGAAGAAGCCAAGGAATCCCTTGCTCTTCATGTTGTAGTACTGTATCAGAGTGAACGTTACGAGCGCCATCGCCAGCGTGACCGAAAAATCTGCAGTCGGGCTTCTGAGTCCGGTTATAGACAGCATGCTGGAAACCGCGCTGAACAGCAGCACCGTGGCAATGAATGCAGTGTAGTTCATCCACTGCGGGCCCATGTTCTCCTTTACGAGATTTCTAACGAACATGACTGCCTTTTCGGCGATCATCTGTCGCTTTCCGGGATTCCAGACTCTCAGGTCTCTGGTGAGGAATATGCACCCGGCTGTGATAAGCGCGATCACGACCCACTGGTTCACGATCGATTCAGTGATGTTGATCCCGCCCAGGATGTCTATGGTAAATAATATCTTAGGACCATTTATTTCAACACCCATGTATCACTTTCCCCCTTTCATGTTGATGTATGTAAGGGACAGCCTTGTGAACAGCAGCGGAACTGCTGCGGCTATCCAGTTAAAAAAGTCAAGCTTGAATGCGACTATGAGCCCGACGGCAATGACTGCCATCCTTCCCATGTATGAGGCTCTGATACTCTTCTGGGCGAGCTCAGGATCTCCGGTGCCCAGGGCCTTGGTAACAGAAACGCATATCATGTAGAAGTACCGGCAGGTGATCAGCCAGCCCCAGATGCTTCCGGCAAGGACCGTCAGATCCCACTGGCCGATGAGCAGGAAGACGACATTTTCAACAGCAGTCAGCCGAAGGTTGATAAGCGCAACCTGTTTGAATTGTTTCAATATTTCCGGATCCTGCATGTGTCCTACCTGTACTTTTCTATATAGTCCTTTTCAGATTCTTCAGCTTCCCTGATCGCCTTCTTCATGTACACCCACACGCTTGATGCGCCTCCTCCGACGCCCAGTACGGCGAAAAGGATGTATATCCACTCTCCGACTCCGGTCCTGGATCTTATCCAGGAAGCCAGAAGAATCATGAGCACTATGGGCGTCACCATGGATATGGCGATCTGGCTGACGAGCCCAAGATTCTTTATGGCTGTCAGGATGCCTTTTCTGTCATTCATTACTATTAACTCTTTGTGAAATTATATACATGATATTATATAACAATTTGCACTGTTCAATCAACACAAACCGGCATATTTGCCTTTTTGACCATCTCATTCCTTGATTGAATAACTGCTTTTGTCATACTGCCAAAAATGCGCATCATGTCTTACAGCGGATCGCCCAGTATCCTGTCGATACCGATATCGTAGACGGCGATCCTGTTGCCGTGCATGTCAGCTTCCGTAGGAGTAATCTTGCCTGCAAGTATCTTCTCGGCACCGTCTATGAGCTGCGGTATGACATCCGGAGAGACCTCAAGCTGCGCATGGCAAGGATAGATCACGTCGAACCTGTCCTTTATGGTCCAAAGCCTTTCAAGGCCCTGAATGTATGCAGGAATGTTCCTGTGGGTCCCGAACATGAAGATGTTTCCGTCCACCTGAATCGGATCACCGGAATACAACGCCCTGTGGTCTCTGTCAAGGATCGCTATGCTCCCTGAAGTGTGTCCAGGCAGATGGATGATCTCCAGCTTTCTGTTTCCCAGGTCGATCACGTCGCCGTCCCATACCGGTCTGGTCGGGAGCTTTTTTTCGCCCCGCTTGTGATAGTTCGTCAGTTCGGAAGGATGCATGTAGGCCCACTCGAATTCACCGTTCCGGGCAATATGATCCCTGTCGGCGTGGGTATTGATGAGCTCAACAGGCTTCGAGGTGACAGTGGCTACCAGTTCCTTCACGTGTTTAGGGGCCATTCCGGTGTCAATGAGCAAAGCGGTAATATCTCCTTCTATAAGGAAGAATCTCACACCGCCTTCATCAAACGTCCACGCTCCGTCATACAGTTTCTTTGTTTCCATATTAACCTCCAAAAAGAATGGACCGGTCTGAAAATACCGGTCCCATCCTCCAGCTTTGACAATAAACAATCATGATTACGATCATTCCCGCTCGGCAGATGTGCCGAAAATGCATGAAACCGTATCTTTTTTATTCATTATATATGCCAACTGTGAAAAATCGTTGAATTTTGTAATTGTTTTGTAACTTTTTCAGCTGACTTTGCAGGAAGACATCAGGTTTATGATGTCGTTCATGACATCCAGCGATTCGCTCTCCTTCGGCACTCTGAAGGACATATATGGCTTGTCTCCGCCGTTCAGCACGACCTTGTATCTGACTTCCTTGAGGAATTTTGCCATGTCTATGCTTCCGAACTTGTCGCTGTAGAAGATCATTCCGTCCCTTCTCTGCTGTATCTCGGAAATTCCGATCGCCGCAGCCTTGACTCGTATGAGTGATACATCCATCAGTCCCAGCACGCTCTTCGGAACGTCCCCGTACCTGTCCACAAACTCGTCTATCAGATCGTCAACGTCGTCCTCCGTTTCAAGTGCGGCTATCCTCTTGTATGCCTCAATCCTGTTCTGCGTGGAAGAGATGTAATCTTCAGGTATGTACGCGTCGGTGGCTATGTCTATGACGCAGTCGCTCTTGACGGTCTTGACCTCCTCGCCCTTCATGAGCGATATTGCCTGGTTGAGCAGCTTTATGTAAAGGTCGTATCCGACAGCAGTCATGAATCCGCTCTGAGTCCTTCCGAGCACGCTGCCGGCTCCTCTTATCTGAAGATCTCTCATTGCTATCCTGTAGCCGGAACCGAAGCTGGTGAACTCCTTTATTGCATTGAGCCTCTTCACGGCGATCTCATTGAGAGCCTTGTCCTTACGGAAGGTGAAGTACGCGTAGGCCTTTCTCGTGGAACGTCCGACTCTTCCCCTTATCTGATACAGCTGGGCAAGGCCCATCTTGTCAGATTCCTCAACAATGAGAGTGTTGCAGTTCGGTACGTCGACGCCGGTCTCTATTATTGTCGTACAGACAAGGATGTCTATCTCGCCGTTAATCAGCTGCTGCCAGACCCGGGACAGATCCTTTTCGTCCATCTGACCGTGTGCAACTGCTATCCTTGCGTCAGGGCACATCATCGACACGCGCTGTGCTGCCATGTCGATAGTTTCCACTCGGTTATGTAGATAATAGCACTGTCCGCCCCTGTTGAGCTCTCTGTTCAGAGCCGCCGCGATCATTCCCCGGTCGTATTCCGAGACATAGGTCTCTATCGGCACCCTGTCTATCGGGGGCTGCTCTATGGTGGACATGTCCCTTATCCCGTTAAGAGCCATGGAAAGAGTCCTCGGTATCGGAGTTGCGGAAAGAGTCAGCACATCGACCCCATGGAAGCTCTCAATGAGCTTTTCCTTGTGGGCAACTCCGAATCGCTGCTCTTCGTCCACTATCAGAAGTCCCAGGTTCTTGAATTTGACCTTCTTCTGTATGAGTGCATGCGTTCCGACGACTATGTCGGCTACGCCGTTGTTTATGTCCCTTACAGTGTCCCGTCTCTGTTTCGGCGTCCTGAAGCGCGAGAGCATCTGTATGTTTATGGGGAAGGACTCCATCCTCCGCAACAGGGTATTGTAATGCTGCCAGGCAAGCACTGTTGTGGGGACGAGTATCGCTACCTGCTTGCCGCTCATGACAGCCTTGAAGGCGGCTCTCAGCGCTACCTCGGTCTTTCCCACGCCGACATCTCCGCACAGGAGCCTGTCCATCGGATGAGAAGACTCCATGTCTCTCTTGATCTCCGAAACGGCCCTGAGCTGGTCCTCCGTTTCATCGTATATGAACCTGGATTCAAAGTCTTTCTGCCACTCGGTATCGGGATCGAACATGAAGCCCTTGCTCTTTTCCCTCCGGGCATACAGTTCGATGAGATCCTTGGCCATCTCTTCCGTAGCTTTTTTAGCTCGCCGCTTTGCCTTGTTCCAGCTTTCGCCTCCAAGCTTGGACAGAGAGACCTTTTCATCATCCTTGGAGTAGGTGTATCTGCTTATGAGGTCGAGCTGCGTGACCGGGACATACAGGCTGTCCTTGCCGGCAAACCTTATTAACAGATAATCCTTGGTCACTCCCTGCATGCTGACATTGTGTATGCCGTCATAGATGCCGATACCGTAATTCTGGTGGACCACGTAATCGCCCTTGCTTATCTGGTCTATCGAGGTGATCGAGTCCTTATTCCTTTTCCTCGGCTTTGCCGAAGTGACGTTGAGCTTCTGTCCCGTAATGAGGCACAGCTTCCGGGCAGGAAGCTCGAAGCCGCCGTTCACATGTCCGCTGCTCACTGCCACGGCGCCCGGCCTGAGGAAGGTATCCTCCCTGATATACACGGCATCTATATCCATGTTTACAAGGTCTGAAGCCAGCAGCTGAGCGCTCTTATCCGTTCCGGCGAGAATGACTGTCTTGTAGCCCCGCTTTGCCAGTGCGCTTACATCTTCAGCCAGGACTTTATACTCGCCGTTCCAGCTGGATCTCTGGTTGGAGGTAACGGATACCAGCCGCGAGAGAGGAAAGTCAGGGGTCGTCCTCACGAAATCCTCGCATACGACCGTAGGTTCAAGACCGCAAAGCCGTACAAGTTCCTTCATCGGCATGTAGTACTCCATCATTCCCTTTGACAGGATGCCTTCTTCGGCAAGCCGGTTTACTTCCTGAATATGCAGCGCAAGCGACTTCCGGTAGGTCTCCTTCACGGCTGCCCAGTCATCAAGGATTATGATCCGGTCCTCCATGTAGTCAAACAGAGTTGCCCTTCGGTCATAGCAGGCATGTATGTATTTGTCCATGCTCCGCGGCATGACACCGTTTTCGAGCGTAAGCACTTCTCTTTCGCTTGCCTTGTCAAAGCCTGTCCTGTTTCTTCCGGAAAAGCTCTTTCTGTATTCATGTATCGAATTGAGCGCTCCTTCGGCTGACGTGAACAGTACCTCCCTTACGGGAGAGATGTGGACTTTGTCGATCTTGTCCAGTCTTCTCTGGCTCGCCAGGTCAAAGGTGTTGATCCTGTCTATATCGTCGCCCCAGAACTCTATCCTGACGGGTCTTTCCATGTCAGGGGTATAAAGGTCGATAATGTCTCCCCTTACCGCAAACTGCCCTTCACCTTCCACCATCTCTCTTCTGATGTAGCCGGCGTCAACGAGCCTGGATATGAGTTCATCCCTGTTGAAGCCTTCCCGCCGCCTGATCGTAAGGGTATTTTCTATGAATCTGCTTCTCGGCATGGTGTACATCAGAGCGGCCTCTGCAGAAGCCACCACGGTATGCGTCCTGCCTCCGACAATGTTTCCGAGAGTGCTTATCCTCCTGTACTCATACCGCCTTGAGAAGCTCTCTACGGGCCTCAGAGTAAGATCTCTCCGCGGAAAATGGTCTGTTCCGGTCATGAAGAAGGACAGGTCCTCATTCAGCCTTGAAGCGGACCTCTCATCCTTCGTTATGACCACGACATTTTTTTTGACGGCGGCAGCTATCGCGCTGATGTATGCCGCTCTGGAGGATCCGGACGCGCCGAACAGGGCGATCGGCCAGCCCCTGTAGGCTGCGATCTCCTCTGCGATTCTCTTCACTTCCCGCGTGTTCTGTAATTCCTTTATAAGCAAATTCGTTCTCCGTTCTCCGGACAGCAACAAGTGCCGTGCAACATCCCGAAGAGGGGGGCCACACGGCTTTGCCTGTCTATTTAATTGAATCTGTTCATGGCTTGCTCGGTATCGTCCCGGATCATGAGCTTCACTGCCTCAAAGACGTCTTCCTTCTCCTTTTGGAGGATCCCAATGTCCGCCTTTGAAAACTTTCCCAGGACCCAGTCGGCAAGATCATAATCATCCTCGGGCTTCTGCCCGACCCCGACCCTAATCCTCTGGAAGGTGTCTCCGACCCGTCCGATAATGCTCTTCAGGCCGTTGTGGCCGCCGGCGGAGCCTTTTCTCCTGATCCTCATCTTCCCGACAGGAAGAGAGACGTCATCGCTGATCACGATGATTCGTTCGGCCGGCACCTTGTAGTACCTGGAGGCTTCGCCCACCGCGTCACCGGAAAGGTTCATGTATGTCTGAGGCTTGACCAGCAGCACCTTTGCTGCTCCGATCTTCGTCTGGACATACAGAGCTCTGAACTTGAGCTTGTTGATCCTTACTCCGAGCTTTTCGGCTATATGATCGATCATAATGAATCCGATGTTGTGTCTTGTGGATTCATACTTTTCCCCGGGGTTCCCGAGACCGACGATCATATAGTCGATATTCTGTTCTTTTTTGAAAAAAAGCATCTGTTATCAGTCAAACAGTGTAGATACGCTCTTGTCCGTGTAGATCCTGTTGATCGCCTGGGCAAACAGAGGAGCTACAGACTCCACCTTGATCTTGTCGATCTGCTTCGCAGGAGGAAGAGGGATCGTATCAAGGATAAGGAGCTCATCGAGAGCACTGTTCTGGATCCTTTCTATTGCAGGGCCGGACAGTATGCCGTGAGTAGCACATGCCCTAATCGATCTTGCTCCCCTCTCTTTAAGTGCGTTGGCTGCATTGGTGAGAGTTCCGGCAGTATCGACGATGTCGTCTATGATGAGGATGTCCTTGTCGACGATGTCGCCGATGATGTTCATGATCTCGGAAACGTTCGGCTTAGGACGACGCTTGTCAACGATGGCAATCGGAGCATTCAGCTTTCCGGCAAAGTTTCTTGCACGGGTGACGCTTCCAAGGTCAGGGCTGACTACGACGATGTTGTCATTATGCTCGTTCTCATAGTACTTTGCAAGGATAGGCATGCCTATGAGGTGGTCAACAGGGATGTCAAAGAAGCCCTGGATCTGGGCGGCGTGGAGGTCCATGGTCAGGACTCTGTCAGCGCCGGCTGCCGTGATGAGGTTTGATACCAGCTTTGATGAGATCGGGTCACGCGGCTTGCTCTTTCTGTCCTGTCTTGCGTATCCGAAATACGGGATGACTGCCGTGATCCTTCCTGCCGAAGCTCTCTTGAGAGCATCGATCATGATGAGCAGCTCCATGATGTTGTCATTTACAGGCGGACATGTGCTCTGGATGATGAAAACATCGCTTCCGCGCACTGTTTCCCGTCCGGAAACGGTGATCTCTCCGTCAGAGAACCTTCCCACATCACACTTGCTGAGAGGGATTCCGATGTGTTCTGCTATCTTTTCAGCAAGAGCCCTGTTGGAATTGGCTGCGAACAGCTTGATGTCATTGCCATGAATATTCATTTCTTAACTCCTATTACTGGTTTGTTTATTCCGTTATGTTCAAACTGAGATGACCCAGTCCTTAAGGACCATGTTATATGTTGACCTTCAGGAAAATCTCACTCTCACGGCCGATAAAAAAACGACCCCGTCAAACAACTCTTTCTGCTGTTCCGAACTCTGCCTTTCGGCGGTCCGTTCATCTTTACAGATGTTGTCAAATCGGGATCAACTCTTCATTGCCATTATCGATTCACTTTCCTATATCCTTAAAAAAACACATACCGATACACTATAATTTTAACTTATTTGCTCTATTTTTCAAGCCAAAATGCCTATATAGCAAAAAATCGTAATAATAATCAAAATCGTACTATGCTTTTCTTTACCCCATTGCCACATATACACAATTTTTATAATATCTACTGCGGTTTCATCAAATTTCATCATGGATAATTGAATAACATGCACAAAAATCAGGCAATGTTATGTTGATTTTGACCACACTTTAAGATAATATATTATATATTTTATACAGAAGAGATGAGGAAAACACGATGCTTTCATTAATCAAGCAACATAAGCTGCGGCTGTTCTTCATGGTATATATCGGATATACGATGGTCTCCAATTTCGTCCATCCGGTAACGCCCGCATTCCTGCAGCTCATCAACTGCTCTAACTCGATGTTCGGCTTTGCCTTCGCTGCGATGGCTCTCGGCCAGTTCGTCACCAGTGCGCTCTGGGGAAAGGTCGGGGACAAGATCGGCTACGCAAGGAGCCTTGTTTTCGGGTTCCTGGGCTACGGTATCTCGGCCATAATCTTTTCGATGGCAAAGAGCTGGCACCTTGTCGTTCTCGGCAGGTTCATAGGAGGTCTTGCGCTGGGAAGCATGCAGGTCAACAGCATGGCCTATCTTACCAGCATGGACGCTCCTCAGGAGGACAAAAGCAGACTGCTCGTCATGTATGCTTCTCTCGCTTCCATAGGAGGAGCCTTCGGTTTCCTCATAGGCGGACTTATCGGTGATATCAACATATACTTCTCGTTCTATGCACAGCGGCTCATGCTCTTCCTGTTCGCAGCAATCACCTTCATGTTCATGAAGGAGCATCCGAATTTCAGAAAGAGCGAGACAAAACTCACTGCCAGAGACATCAATCCATTCACCTCGATCATACGGAGCTCAAAGCTGATAAACGCAAACATCGGAGTGTTCCTGGCCAGCGCATTCATCACCATCTTTGCCTCGATCGGCTTTGACCAGAATTTCAACTACTACCTCAGGGCAAAGTTCAACTTCGCACCGTCCTCCTCGGGCCTGTTCAAGGCAGCCGTGGGCATCATATCACTCGTGGTCAACATGACGATCTCCATGTGGATCGTAAAGAAACTGAACATCTCAAAGGCCTTGTCTGTGATGCTCGTTGTGGGAGGAGTTGCGATATTTGCCATGGTCATGGCGAACAACACCACCATGGTGCTCATCCTTGCCCTGCTCTACTACGCATCCTACGCCATATTCATCCCTCTCCAGCAGTCAGTAATGCTGAAGAACGACGATGCCTCATCAATGGGATCGGTAGCAGGCCTGCTAAATACGGCCAGGAGCCTGGGAATGATGACGGGTCCGACCTTTGCCGGACTCATGTTCGATATCAACCCAGACTACGCATTCCTCACCTTCGCCGCCTCGCTTGTACTCGCTTCGATCATCACCTTCATAAACTACAGGCAGCTCAAGAACAAGGGCATATATTAAAAGCACAGCAAAAAAATGCAGATGGATCTTCCTTAAAGGACAGGTCCATCTGCTTATTTATTTGTATTCAGTCATCGTTTTCTGATAAGTTGTGCCATCAGTAGCCGTATACCCTGCTCGTGTCGAATTTCTCCGGATAAGCGGTGTATATGTTTATCTTCTCAAGAACATAAGAATAGGAATAGCGGATATCCTCGCGGTACTTGTACATCATGGCCAGGTCCCACGGTCTCAGATCATAGTCATGGCTGTCTTCGTAATAGACCCCTATATATGCCTTGTATGTGTTCGGGCCCAGGTATTCTGTCTCTCCGAGATCCTCCGACTCTTCATCGTCTTCATAATCATATTCATAGAAGCCGGTCGACAGCCTGCACTGAGTGCCTCTGTAGATCACCTCGACACCAAATGAATCTGTCATGTCCTCCTTATATAAGACCTCGACATTCGCCTTGCCCTTGAAGTTTGCTCCTCTGAAGACCTCATAGCATTCTACATTGATCTGGTCCACTTTCTCATAATCGCAGTCGATATTCTCGACAAGACTCTTCTTGGGCTCATTATCCAGGTAGGAAGGATATCTCACATCCTTATAATTCCTTACCTCCTGAAGATCGACATAGTTCATGACGGCGGATACAGCGTAAAGCACCCGGGCAATGCCTGCAAAGCCTGCCGCCTTCGTGCCGTCCGAGAACGCCAGGAAGATGCCTGCGACAGCCAGCGCAAACGGATAGCAGCACTTGAATATCTCACTCAGTATCCTCGCTGCGGGAGTGACTCCCACTTCCCTGAACGCGTTCAGTATCGGTACGACTTTCACAATGTTATAACAGCCCCACCGGATGAATCCCCGGGCGGCCATCATTGCAAGTATCCTTATGAACATGCTTATCTTCTTCTGCCCGTATTCATTGTATCCCGCCATCTGAAACACTTCCTTTCGCCCCTGTATCTTAACATGATTTGATCAGTTATTCAACAGAAAAGCACACAGATCATCTCTCCCCCTTCCGGTACTCTGTGATAATGTTACAGTTCGCCCCGGCTTACTTTACATAACGAGAGATTATGGTATAATTAAATTGTAATCAATTGAATTTATTTCAATAAATTATTTGACTGTTATAATTAATTGCATAAAATCAAAGTTATTCGGAGGTATGAAAATGGGCATTTATGATATCAGTGTTAAGAACAGGAATGATGAAGATGTCTCTCTCAGGGACTATGAGGGAAAGGTCCTTCTGATTGTCAATACGGCAACCGGCTGCGGCTTCACTCCTCAGTACGAGGGTCTTGAAAAACTGTACGAGAAGTATCATGACGAAGGTCTTGAAGTTCTTGACTTCCCTTGCAACCAGTTCGCAGGACAGGCTCCGGGAACTGATGACGAGATTCACGAGTTCTGCACTCTCAAGTACAACACTCAGTTCGACCAGTTCAAGAAGATCGATGTGAACGGCGAAAACGAGGCTCCGCTCTACACATATCTCAAGAGCCAGAAATCATTTGCAGGCTTCTCGGGCGCTGCAGGACTTGCCATGAGCGCAATGCTCAAGAAGATCGACAAGGATTACAAGAACAATCCTAACATCAAGTGGAATTTCACAAAATTCCTTGTTGACCGCGAGGGCAATGTTGTGGCAAGATATGAATCGACAGCTACACCGGAAGCAATCGAAGCAGACATTAAGAAGCTCATCTGATCATAGCTTAACAAGCCGGTGCCGTCCAGTTCGGCGCCGGCTTTTTGCTTTTAGAGGATCGAAATGGATAGAGAGAAAATCATTATCAGAACCAGCTTGATAGGGATCGCAACAAACGTTCTCCTTTCGGCTTTCAAGGCATTCGTCGGCATTGCCTCTAATTCCATCGCAATAGTGATGGATGCCGTCAATAACATATCAGACGCACTGTCATCAGTCATCACCATAGTCGGAACAAAACTTGCCGGAAGAGAGCCGGACAGGAAGCATCCCTACGGACACGGAAGGATCGAATATATTTCGGCAATGATCATATCGGCGATCGTGCTGTACGCGGGCATAACTTCACTGGTCGAATCCGTGAAGAAGATAATCTCCCCGGAGATACCTGACTACAGCACCGCATCACTCATAATCGTTGCTGTTGCCGTAATCGCAAAGATCATCCTCGGCACTTTTGTAAAGAAGCAGGGCGAGAAGTTCAACAGCGAGTCTCTTGTGGACTCCGGAAAGGATGCCCAGATGGATTCCGTCATCTCCTTCTCGACTCTGGCGGCTGCGCTCATATACATCAGGACCGGGCTCAGCCTTGAGGCGTTTCTCGGAGCAGCCATATCCCTGGTCATCATAAAGTCCGGTATCGAGATGCTCAGAAGCACTCTAAGCCAGATCCTCGGTGAAAGGATCGAAAGCGACCTTGCCAGGGAGATCAAGGAAACAGTCTCCTCGTTCCCGCCGGTCCAGGGAGCATATGACCTGATACTGAACAATTACGGACCTGACATATATATGGGTTCAGTGCACATAGAGGTACCGGAAGATATAACCGCCTCTCAACTCGACAAGCTGACAAGGGATATCACTCACCGGGTGTTCGAAAAACACAGAGTCGTGCTGGCGGCTGTCGGCATATATTCGACAAACACTAGAGATGAAGCCTCTGTAAACGCAAAGAAGGCCGTCGAGGAAGTCGTCTACAGCTACAGTGAAGTCCTTCAGATGCACGGATTCTATTATTCTGAGGTCGACAGGTTCATGAGCTTTGACATAGTCATAGACTTTGCGCGGAAGGACAGGCACAGGGTCTACAATGAGATATTCGACAAGGTCAAGAAACTCTACCCTGATGTCAGTCTGGCGATGAATCTGGATCTTGATATAAGTGATTGACTAAAACAAAGCACCTGCCGTCTAGGCAGGTGTTTTCTTATGTCGATGACAGAAAAAAAACGGCCGCAGGTTGATCCTGCGGCCGCATACTCTTTATTAAACCAATTCAATGATTGCCATTTCAGCTGCATCACCACGACGAGGTCCGATCTTTACGATCCTTGTGTAACCGCCGTTGCGATCTGCATACTTTGGTCCGATTTCGTCAAAAACCTTATTTGCTACATCTTCCTTTGTGACATAGCTGTATACCTGTCTTCTGTTATGCAATGTATCAGTTTTGCCGAGTGTAATCATTTTTTCGGCCACTACTCTGACGTCCTTGGCTCTGGTAACTGTTGTTTCGATCTTTCCGTTCTCAAACAGGAATGTAACCATAGCTCTCATCATCGCTCTGCGGTGGTCGCTTGCTCTGCCTAATTTCCTTGGCATTTTGAGTCACTCCTTTACTATAACTTATTCTTCAGCTTTTGGGAACTTATAGCCAAGAGAAGTAAGCTTCTGCAGCACTTCGTCGTAGCTCTTTCTTCCGAGATTTCTGACCTTCATCATTTCGCTCTCGGTCTTCTCCAAAAGATCTTCTACTGTATGTATACCTGCTCTCTTGAGACAGTTGAATGAACGTACTGACAGGTCGAGGTCTTCGATTGTCATCTCCAGACCGGAATCCTTGTCAGGACCGTTTGTCTCAACCATCCGAGGAACAGAAACATCATCGGACAAACCTACGAATAGGTTCAAATGGTCTATGAGTATTCTGGCACCGCCGCTCATAGCTTCATTGGCGCTGATCACACCGTTTGTCCAAACTTCGATAATGAGCTTGTCGTAGTCTGTGATCTGGCCTACACGAGTGTTCTCCACTGAATAATTCACTTTTAAGACAGGTGTAAAAATACTGTCTGTCGGCAGAACTCCCAGCGTGGTAAACTCACTGTTTTTGTTCTTGTCTCCCGGTACATAGCCGCGGCCTCTGTCGAAAGTGAGCTCCATGACGAGCTTTGCACCCTCTGAAAGCGTGGCAATGTGCCATTCTGGATTCAAGATCTCTATCTCAGAATCTGCCTCAATAGATCCGGCTGTTACTTCGCATGGACCCTCTGCATTTATACGTACAGTCTTCGGTCCGTCGCAGAAGAGCTTTGCTGTGATGCCTTTTACGTTCAGAACTATATCGGTAACATCTTCCTTGATGCCTTCGATGAATGTGAACTCATGAAGGATACCATCGATCTTGATGCTTGTAACTGCAACACCGGGCAGGCTTGACAATAAGATTCTCCTGAGGGAATTACCCAGAGTAATTCCAAAGCCTCTTTCCAAAGGCTCTACAACGAACTTGCCATATTTTCCGTCTTCCTGCAGGACAGCTGTTTCTATTCTTGGCTTTTCGATCTCTATCATTTGGAAACCTCCCTATTATAAAATTAAGAATGCTTTTATAATCGCATTGATTATGCAAGGGATGGATTACTTTGAGTACAACTCAACTACGAGTGTTTCTGATACATCGAAATCGATATCGCTGCGCTCAGGCAGACGAAGAACTGTACCCTTGAATTCGCCCTTGTCAAGGCCCAGCCATGCCGGAACGATGACTGAAGGTGCATCTGGACCGAGCAGACTCTGGAATTTAGCTGAAGATCTGCTGCGCTCGCGAACTGCGATCACGTCACCAGCCTTTACCTGATACGAAGGTATATTAACTTTTCTTCCATTGACAGTGAAATGAGCGTGGTTCACCAACTGACGTGCATCACGACGAGTAGATGCAAAGCCCAGACGGAATACTACGTTGTCGAGACGGCATTCCAGTATCTGCAACAGATTTTCACCGGTCATACCACTTCTGCGGGCTGCAATATCAAAGTAGCCGCGGAACTGTTTTTCCAGCACGCCATATATAAACTTTAACTTCTGCTTTTCCTTCATCTGCATTGCATACTCAGACTGCTTCTTGCGCATGCCATTGCCCTTGTTGCGGTTTGTGGTCTTCTTGTCGTAACCCAGAACTGCAGGGGATATGCCCAAGGCTTTGCAACGCTTTGCGATAGGCTGCATATTCTTTGCCATATATCTGTTTCCTCCTTGTATATTAAACGCGTCTTCTCTTTGGTGGACGGCAACCGTTGTGCGGAACAGGTGTTACGTCTTTGATCATTGTGATCTCAAGTCCTGCTGCCCGCAGAGCTCTGATAGCAGACTCTCTGCCCTGGCCAGGTCCCTTAACGTAAACTTCAACAGTCTTCAGGCCGTGGTCCATAGCTGTCTTTGCAGCTGTCTCAGCGACCATCTGAGCTGCATAAGGAGTCGCCTGTCTTGATCCTCTGAAACCGAGGCCACCTGCGCTAGCCCAAGAAATTGTGTTGCCCATGACATCAGTGATCGTAACGATCGTGTTGTTGAATGATGACTGGATATGTGCAGCACCGCGTTCGATATTCTTGCGCTGTACTCTCTTACGAGAAGTTGTCTTTTTTACTGCCATTTTAGCCTCCTAATTACTTCTTCTTGTTGGCAACGGTCTTCTTTACGCCCTTACGTGTTCTGGCGTTGGTCTTGGTCCTCTGACCGCGAACCGGAAGGCCCTTACGGTGACGGACACCGCGATAGCAGCCAATTTCTGTCAATCTCTTGATGTCGAGAGCTGTCTGACGACGCAGATCGCCTTCAACAATGATCTGCTGGGCTTCGATCTGATCTCTGATAGCCTGAACTTCGTCATCTGTAAGATCTTTTACTCTTGTATCCGGACTAACTCCGGCTGCCGAGAGCAGTCTCTTAGAAGTGGAAAGACCGATTCCATAGATGTAGGTCAGGCCGATCTCAATTCTCTTCTCTCTTGGCAGGTCAATACCTGATATACGAGCCATATATCTTCCTCCTGTTAATTATCGTCATTAACCCTGACGCTGTTTGTGTTTTGGATTGGTGCAGATTACCATAACTTTACCCTTGCGTTTGATAACCTTGCAATTTTCGCACATTGGTTTAACGGATGGCTTTACCTTCATGTTTGTAACCTCCTAATGTGTTATTTTGAACGCCACGTGATGCGTCCTTTTGTCAAATCGTAAGGTGACATCTCTACTGTAACCTTATCGCCTGGTAATATGCGAATGTAGTTCATTCGTAATTTTCCTGAAATATGAGCAAGCAGTCTGTGGCCGTTGGCCAGCTCGACCTGGAACATTGCATTCGGCATTGCCTCTACAACCTTGCCTTCAACTTCGATTACATCTTCTTTTGCCATAAATCGAATACCTCCTGAATCAATAGTCTGAACTCTTCAGTGCCTTCTTGAGCCGTCTGTCGGAATGAATGTTTTCCAATTCCAGCCTTCTGTCAGCGGCACTGACATGCTTTCTGTTCTTCTTCTTGGGACAAGACCTTTTGTGTCGCTTTCCGTCCCGAAGATAGTACCATCTGCCGTCATCGGACAACCCCGTTATCCGATAGGCAGTTCCCTTATCCTTTCCCGTCGTGGATATCACCACGTCGCCGAACGTGAACGGCATCAGAAATCCTCGCATTCTGTGAGTATCTGAGGTCCGTTTTTGGTGATAAGGATGGTGTTCTCATAATGTGCAGCGAGCTTTCCGTCTTCAGTCTTGACGGTCCAACCGTCAGGGAGGACCTTGACCTTGAATGAACCTTCAGTGATCATGGGTTCGATCGCTATGGTCATTCCCGGAACAAGACGCACTCCGTGTCCCCGCCTGCCGTAGTTAGGCACCTGGGGATCTTCGTGCATTTCCCTTCCGACTCCGTGGCCAACATATTCCCTGATGACCCCGAATCCGTTGTCTTCTGCATGCATCTGTACAGCATAGCCTATGTCACCTACCCTGTTTCCCCGTCTTGCAGCCGCTATTCCGAGGTTAAGGCATTCTTCAGTGACACGCATGAGTTTTTCGGCTTCCGGGCTCACCTTGCCTACCCGAAACGTGTAGGCATTGTCGCCGTGGAAGCCTCCTATACAGGCTCCAACGTCAACAGTGACGATATCGCCGCTTCGGATTATCTTCTTCTTGTCAGGGAGTCCGTGGATCACCTCATCGTTGAGAGATATGCACGCACTTCCGGGGAAGTCATATAATCCAAGGAATGACGGCCTGCCGCCGTGAGCGACGATATAGTCATGTATCAGTTTGTCCAATTCAAAGGTAGACATACCTGGATTGATTTGTGTACCGGCGTATTTTAACACTTGCTTTGACAGTTTGCAAGCGAGACTCATCTTTTTTAAATCTTCCGCGCTTTTTACAACAATCACAGATTATTCTCCTATGGCCTTGAGTACCAGAGCAGTTGTCTCATCGACTGTTCCTTCGCCTGAAACTTCGACCAGAAGGCCCTTGGCCTTGTAGTAGTCCTTCAGAGGCTCAGTCTGTGTGTGATAGGTGGTAAGTCTGCCAAGAACAGTCTCCGGCTCGTCGTCCTTGCGGATCGTGAGCGGCTGGCCGCACTTGTCGCAGATACCCTCGACCTTGCTCGGCTTGTATTTGATGTGATATGAGGCGCCGCAGGAGCATACTCTTCTGCCGCTGACTCTCTCGATAATCGTTTCATCGCTGACTTCGATATCAAGAGCCATATCAATCTTAATACCCATTTCATCTATGGCCTCAGCCTGTGCGATCGTTCTCGGAACGCCGTCAAGGATGAAACCGTTCTTGCAGTCGTCTTCTGCGAGTCTGTCCTTTACGATACCGATGATGACATCATCCGGTACAAGAGCACCTGACTCGATGTAGCTCTTGGCCTTCAGTCCCATCTCGGTGCCGTCCTTCATAGCCTGACGAAGAATGGCTCCTGTTGAGATCGTAGGGATATTGAGCTTGTCGCAAATGATCTCTGCCTGTGTGCCTTTGCCGGCACCCGGAGCACCTAATAAAATAATATTCATATCAATGCCTCCTTATATATCGCACTTATCTGAGGAAACCGCTGTAATGACGGCTTACCATCTGTGCCTCGAGCCGCTGTGATACTTCGAGGGCAACGCCTACGATGATCAGTACGGAAGTACCGCCCATCTGGATGTCCTGACCGGTAAGATTGCCGGTGATGATAGGAAGTATTGCGACGACAGCAAGGAAAACAGCTCCGATAAACGTGATATTTCCCAAAACCTTTGTAATGTAGTCCTGCGTAGCCTTGCCCGGACGATAGCCAGGAATGGTTCCGTTGTTCTTACGAAGGTTGTTTGCAATTTCCATCGGATTGTACTGCATCGATACATAGAAGTAGTTGAACAGAACGATCAGTACTACATATATGACCGAGTAGACGAATCCGTTGACATCGAATACATCGATGATCCTGTTTACTATCTCGCTTTCGATCGTGAAGAACCTTCTGATCGTACCCGGGATAGATACCAGAGAACTGGCGAAGATTATCGGCATAACGCCTGACATGTTTACCTTTATAGGAAGATGTGTGCTCTGTCCGCCCATCATCTTTCTGCCTGAAACGCTCTTTGCATACTGGATCGGAATCCTTCTCTCCGCATTGTTGAGCACTACAGAGAATGCCACGACAGCGATTGCGAAGATGATGTAAAGAGGAACGAGGACAAAGTTCAGCTTGTTCGTTCCGTTCATCGCTTCCAGGAAGTAAACATAGAATGTCCTGGCAGTGTTGCCGAATCTTGAGATGATACCTGTGAAGATGATCAGTGAAACACCGTTACCGATACCCTTCTTGTCGATCTGCTCGCCCATCCACATCAGGAACAAGGTGCCGGCTACAAAGCCGATTATAATAACTACCGCAACGAAGAATCCGACCATGCCGTCCGTGTAAAGGATGGCTCCGATCCTCTTCAGAATGAAGTAGTAGCCCAAGGCCAGCACCGTAGATATGCCAACTGCCACGTATCTCGTGATCTTGGCGATCTGCTTTCTGCCCTCTTCACCCTGCTTTGACAGGTTTTCCAGATAAGGAATGGCAACTGTCAGAAGGGTGATGATGATGGATGCGTTGATGTAAGGTATTACACCGAGAGCAAATAGAGTAGCCTGTGAAAATGCACCGCCGCTTATCATGTTGAACCAGGCGCCCATTCCCGCGGTGGTGGTTCCCACCATGAGCTTGAGGACGTTTGGATCTACGAACGGCACCGGGATGTTACATCCGAGACGGTACACGACCAGCACCAAAAAAGTGAATATCAGCTTTTTTCTCAGGTCTTCGATTTTCCACGCGTTTCTAAATGTCTCTAACACTTTACTTTACCTCTGCTTTTCCGCCTGCCTTCTCGATCTTCTCCTTGGCTGAAGCGGTAAATGCTGCAAGCTGAACTGTCAATGGCTTTGTGATCTCTCCATTGCCCAGGACCTTGATTCCGTCGTTGACCTTCTTTACCAGACCGCTGGCAAGTACTGCAGCCTCATCGACTACGCTGCCCCGCTCAAATCTGGCTTCGAGATCACTGATCTTGATAGTTGAATATACAGTTGCGAATACACTGTTGTTGAATCCAACCTTAGGAATTCTTCTTGCCAATGGCATCTGGCCGCCTTCAAATCCGGCCTTCTTTGCGCCTGAACGAGCCTTCTGACCCTTGTGGCCGTAACCGGCAGTCTTGCCGTTACCGCTTCCGTGACCGCGGCCCTTTCTCTTGGCTGCCTTGTTAGAACCTGCAACAGGTTTTAACTCATGAAGCATCATAATTGTGCACCTCCCTGTATTATCTTATTACCTCAACAATGTGTGAGATCTTTGCAATCTTACCCATTGTGGCGGCATTATCCGGCTGAACTGTTACGTCGCCGATCTTCTTGAGTCCGAGAGCCCGTGCACATGCCTTCTGATTCTGCAGACGGCCATTAAGGCTCTTGACCAGCTTGATTGTAATTGTAGCAGGTGCTTCTACTTTCTTAGCCATGATTCAAAGCCCCCCTTAACCTAATAACTTCTCGACATCCAGACCGCGCAGCTTCGCTACGTCTTCGATCGTCCTGATGGATGTCAGACCTGCAATCGTTGCAGCTACAACGTTTCCAGGATTTCTTGAACGGAGAGACTTTGTTCTGATGTCCTTGACTCCGGCCATCTCAAGAACGGCTCTGACTGCACCGCCGGCAATAACACCGGTACCAGGTGCTGCTGGTCTCAGGAGAACTCTTGCTGCTCCGTATGCTCCAACTGTCTCGTGTGGAATTGTTGAACCCTTGAGAGATACTCTCACCAGGTTCTTTCTAGCATCCTCAACGCCCTTGCGGATTGCTTCCGGCACTTCAGCTGCTTTACCGATACCATAACCTACGATTCCATCGCCGTTTCCGACAACGATAATGGCGGAGAACTTTGCGATACGGCCGCCCTTTACGGTTTTTGATACACGGTTAATTGATACAACCCTCTCCTGAAGGTCTAAAACGCTTGCGTCAATTCTTTCCATTGTATCCCTCCTACAGCTTCAAGCCGCCTTCGCGGGCGCCTTCTGCCAATGCTTTTACACGGCCGTGATAAATGTATCCGCCGCGGTCGAAAACGACCTCTGTGATTCCCTTCTCAAGAGCAACCTTTGCGATCTTCTCGCCGACAGCCTTAGCTGCGTCGATGTTGCCGCCGTACTCTGTGAAATCCTTGTCCATAG